>CAMPHP010000075.1 GCA_946885925.1 uncultured Litorilinea sp. | reverse complement strand
GGCCTCCTCACGCAACAATGGTACCAGTTCCTCAATTGGATATTCGCCCAGGATACCCATGATCGGCACATTGGGCCGCCCATAATAGGTCAACCAGGTTGTATTGTAATAGGGTGACGTGACATCTGCCTGTTGGGCCAGGCTCGTCATGCGCTCGGTGATCGTGCCACGCGGGACGATCACGGTTTGAGTAGATGTACCATTTGCCATCACCATAGGCAGCAGCGCCGGGTCAGGCAATTCGCCATCAGCACCAGGAATGAGCAGTACTTGACCAGCGTGGAGGATGTCCGAGTTGCGCAACTCATTGGCAGCCATAAGGGCTTCAACGGTGGTGCCGAAGCCAGTCGCAATGATAAAGAGTGTGTCCCCTGGCAGCACCACATAATATGTAGGCGTGCCCGAGACGGTGATTGCACCCGTGGCAGTGATAGCAGGAGTAGCAGTCACAGAAACACGGCTTGAGGGTATGGTCTCCGGCACAGTCGGAGAAAGCGCCGGTTGTGCAGCCCAACTACTAGGAGGTGTCGGGAACTTGATCCCACTCCTGGCAGGCGGCTCCGCTTGTCCAAGATCTGCGGCCTCAGCAGAGGCTCCTAGTGTGCCGTAGACCGCGGCCAACAGCAAAACAGCCGTCGCCATCTCCAGAAGCAACCAGCGAAGGCGTCTCACGAAGTGGTATCCTATCCGTTGCGTATGTGTAGTGCGTATATGTAGTGTGTATGTGTAGTGCGCTGTTATGAAGCTGATAATCCCCAGGTCACAAAACCTTGGTTGCGAATTCTATGTTGCAGCGGGTGTCGTGTCAAAAAACTTACAGGGTGAACAGGTATTCTACCTTTGGGCGTAGGCTCTACATCCATAGAAAATTATCCATAGAAAAATTACATGGAATGTATGGAATGCGTCAGAAAGGTGTAGCTTAGTTTCACCCAATATAGTGCAAATGCATCATGTTCTATGGGATAGATAAGTATATGCTAAATAGCTAGTGCATCAACGCATTCATACAGGTAAGGCATTTTCCCGCTGGCTAGCAAAGGAACTGATAAAGCAACATGGGACAATCATGCACTCCAAAGATTTGTAAGACAGTGTTTCGCTGTCTGTTAGTAATGATTTTAGCCGTGGGGATAGCCGCAGAGATAGGGCTAAATCCACCGGCTCGCGCTCAGTCGCCCACGGTCGTTCCCGTGGTGAATGTGCCGCGCTTTGAGCAAAATATCAACTTAACTCAGGGTGCCATCTTTTGGCTCGGCCAAGTAAACCCAAGCAATAACTATGCTGATGTACGGGTTGGTTACAATAACGAGGCATTAAGAGTTGATGCCCATGTCTTTGATCGACTGCTCTGGTATGATGTTGAGCCGCTCAGTCATGAGCTAACTCAATGGGATTCCGTAACCCTGTTGTTGCATCTCGACGAGAATAGCGAAGGCGATACCCCTTCACAAAACAGTTATCGCTTTGTCGCTCAGTTCAACCAAACGGGCAGCCGAAACAACTACCAGACAGTTGCCCAGGGCTCGTCTCCGGACTGGGTTGTATCATCTATACCTTTCACCACTACCACGGGCTGGCGAGGACAAGGGCTGAACGATGACCAAGATGATCGCGGCTGGAATGCAACTTTTGATATTCCCTTCGCAAGTCTAGGCTTGTCCAGTGCCCCCACTTCCGGTGCTGTTTGGCGCGCGGCGCTTATCGTGCATGACCGCGATGATGCCACAGGCACGCCCATTCCTGACCAAAGTTGGCCGCAAGGGATGGATATGCAACGTCCTTCTACCTGGGGACAATTCGCCTTTGACAAGCCCGCGTATACCCCTCCGCCCGCCTCACCTGGGGAAACAGTGACGATTCGCCAGGGCCTCAATGGAATCTCTGTAACAGATGCTCATGTGGGTGGGCATAGCACATGCGGACAAGCATTTTGGCCTCAATTCTTCAATGGGTGGGGAGATGCAAATTACGCTGGGTTTGAGCAGATAAACATTCAGAACCAATGGGATGTTGCTGACTGGCCTTGTTTTTCCAAGTACTATGTCACATTCCCGACCAGCTCCATCCCCCAGGGCAAAACGATCATCTCTGCAACCCTCACTCTGCATCTCTTTGGCAATGCAGGCTATGAGCCTGGTCAAGCAAAACCCTCGCTCCTCCAAGTGGCGACCGTTGCGGAGGATTGGCGCGAGGATGCGCTTACGTGGAACAATGCTCCCAAACTCCAAGAAAATATAGCAACTACTTGGGTAGATCCAGTAGATGTTTTTCCAGGCTATCCCGGTGTACCTGCTAAGTGGGATGTAAGCGGCGCGATGGCGCAAAGTTATGCAACAGGTATCCCCCTCCAACTCGTAATCTATTCTCCCGATGGGGCCTATCACAGCGGCAAGTATTTTTCCTCTTCTGACACCGGGGATTGGAATGCCGTAGCAAGACCTACGCTTCAAGTGCTCTGGGGAGAACCACAAAACCCAGGCGAGCCGGATACACCAGAAGAGCCAGGAGACCCGGGTACACCGGAAGATCCAGGGGACCCGGAACCGCCAACCTCATCCACGAATCTATATCTGCCGCTACTTCTAGACGATGGAAGTAGCTAGGCTAAGAGATAGACTAATGGACAGGCCAGGGAAGCCCCTGGCTCATTGCGTTGGCATATTCCTCCAGCCGCTCATCGTCATGCGAACGCATTTGAGCCAGGAAAGGGAAATCTTCTGGCGTAACTGCCAACTTGGCGAGTGGCACGACTGCTTCTAGGCTGGCAAGCTGGGCTATATGAATGTGCCAGGGGCCAACGTGCATAGGGGGCTGGCGCATAAACGTAGCACTTGGGAGGAGATAGACAACGCCGTTCTGATAAGGATAATGAGGCAGTGCATGCTGGCTAATGGAGAAGCAATAATATGGCTCGCCCATCGTGCCATTCGCCTGCGCTAGATAGACGCAAGCATTAATAATGCTGGCTGACTTGGTGCGATCAACAATGGCAAAGTAGATCGGCCAGATGCCATCTGCCGCTGCATAGACCGCCTTCTGCGCGCCAAATGCCTGCAAGTCAACCGCCTGGCGTGGTTCAAAACAGGCAATCTCCGCATTGCCAGAACCATGCAACGCCAAGTTGTGACGTTGCACAAGGTAGCACAAAAATTGCCATTTGGGTATGCTTAATGTGTACGCAAATGGTTGATTTGCCCCCTGCGCCACTGCTGTCGCGAACAAGGCATCGCACGCACGGCAGGCAGCATCGTCTAGCTGCATTGGCGGCTGTGGCATCCAATAATCAGGTAGCGGCACATGTGAACCAGCCATACATGCTCCTTTTGAGTATCAGCTATGAGGATCAGCTATACGTATCAGTTTTCTTTGACTCTTGCGCGCTCTATACATACCGGAAACGCCAGACGCCCACCCCGAACAACGCCGCAGCGGCGGCAAGCAGCACAGCCATCTCCGGCAAAATCTGGGCAAAGCCACCCCCATAAAAGAGTAGATCCTGAAAGGCATCCATCGCCCAGGCCACAGGTGAAAGATGGCCGATGCGTTGCATAAATTCAGGCACAATTTCCAAAGGCCACCATGCCCCACCGATTGAAGCCAACGTGAGCGATAGCAACTGCGCCATAACGCTAGCCTGGCCTTCACTGTTCAAGAACGGCGCGATGGCAAAGGCAAGCGCGGTGCAGCAGAGTACGAAGGTCACCATAACCGGCAGCAGCAGCAACGGATGGGGGCCAAAATCCAGACCCACAACCAACCCCACGGCAAAAACAATCAAATACTGCATCATGCCGAGCGTAAAGTAGGTGAGAATTTTGCCGCCAAGAATCTGGCTGCGCCGGATCGGCAATACCCCCAACCGTTGCAACGTCCACCGTTTACGCTCGCGCAGCAGAATCGCAACCCCACCTAACACTGTAAACATCACATACATCGACCCTGTCCCCGGTACGGATTGGCGGAAGCCCTCGTTCACGCCAGATTCCTGCGCGCCGCCGGTTGCCACATAATGCACAGCAGGCGGGCGTTGCGCCATCAGCATTTCAGTCTTGCTGTAAACATCGCTCACAAACGAGTCACGCCAAGAATCGATTGCCGCACTGGCCCCACGCTGTGTGCTGATGCGGTCGAGCACGCCGCCAGCCACAGCCGCGGTAAGTGCCGCACCGTTGACCCGCCGCATCACCGCGTCCAGAGTTTGACGTACAGGATCGGGTGACGTGGGGTCTGTGGCCGAATAATAATCAATCTGAACATTGGTAAAGTTTTCCAGCGCAGCCCCATAGCCAGCCGGGATGACAAGTAAAGCGGCGCTTTCACCCTCACGCAGCCGTTCTTGTCCTTTTTCCAAAGTTAACGGTTCGTCCGCCAGACCACAGCGATCCTCGCCACTGTCACCCAGGGCATCCATCGGGCAAAGCAGTAGCGTCTCATTTGCGTTACGCAATTCCGTTAAAAAACGCACAGAACGCGCGCTGTTATCCTCATCAATCACATCCACGCGCAATGTTGGGTCACTACTGCCACTGCTAAAGGCAAACCCCAATACCACGGTAAACAGAACCGGCAATAAGCCCAGGCTGATCCAACTGCCGGGTTTCGAGAGGAAGATTCGCAAATCGTTCAGGGTTATCGTGAGAAGTGCACGCATCGTTATAGATCCATTCGTCGCCGGAAAAAGAAAGTTCCCACGCTGGCAAAGAAGATGCCAACGGCAAAGAGCACCAACAGATGGAGGCCAATGTCAGATTCGTTGGCTGCCAGCTTACGCATTGCGTCAACACCCCACCAAATCGGTGAAAGCTGGGCAATTTGGCGCGGCAGCACGAAGCCAAACGAGCCGCTCAGCCCGCCCAAAAGCAGTGTAATCAGAGGGCCGATCAACTGCACCTGTTCCGACGAACTCGCCAACCCGACAATCAAGACACCCAGACCCGTTGTGAAAAGGGCAAGCCCCAGCACAACCAACAGCAGCGCAAAGAGGTTATTGCCCCAAATAAAGGTCAAGTCTTGTTCGACCAACATCGTGATAATCGCCAGGGCAAACAACAGAGTGAGCAACTGGGTTATCACGATGACGAGATTGCCCAATAACCTGCCCGCCAGGATAGAACTGCTTGGCGTAGGCGTCACGAGCAGCCGTTGTAGCGTGCCTTGGATGCGATCTTCATAGATCGAATTGATGCCAAAGATGCCCGTAAAAAGGGCAAAAAAGAGAGCCTGCGACCCGCCCAAGACCACCATCAAGATGCCAAAGGCACTGCGCGTCTGCACCTCGTCCAGCGGCTGTTGCACAAGCTGTACATTGCTGGCTCCGGGCGTTACCAGACAGCCCAGCGGCTCCAGCACCGAGGCATCAACACCTTGCAGCATGCTCGTGAGCGCATTCACGTCGAGCGCGCTTATCTCAAGCTGGCTGGACTCGACACCGTTCATCGTGTCAATCGTCGCCAAAACCAGCGCACTCAAGGCCACGTTCACCCGCGCAAACTCGTTGACAATGCCCTCCACTACAGTGCGTACAATGCTGGCTGAAATCGGCGTGCCATTATTGGCAAATACCTCCACCGCACCTGCCGGCGTAAGCGAATTTGTGACGCTTATTTCTAATGATGGCGCGAGTTGCTGGCTGAAGTTGGGCGGAATAATAACGGCTGCGTCATAGTCACCGCGCATCACCCCTTCGCGCGCAACTACCGGATCATGCACAGCCTCGGCATCCAGCAACTCGTCGAGCGAGCCAGTAAAGGCCATCTCCCCATCCTCGCCGGCGGGCAGCAGTGGACAGGAAAGCTCGCTCAGGTCAAAGCCCCCGTTAGCCACGACGCCGGATGTAGCAGTCAGCGGTTGTGAAAGGAGAATCGCGGCGAGCTGGTCGCCGTAGTTCAGCGAGACATTCCCAGGATGAAGAGCGTCACCCAAACTGACTGTCTGCCCCCCGATCTCTATCTCCGCGCCAAACAACCCCGAATCAAACAATAAAGAGGTCTCAGCGGCGGGCAGTTGTTGCTGAAGATTGAAACCCCTATCCAGATTAACCACAGCCACGCTAATGTCTGCAAAGTCTGGCGTGCCGCTTGCACCACCCAGCCCGCCAAAAGCCAGACCGATGATGGTGGAAAGCACAATGGGTGACAGAAACATGAGCAAGACAAGATTGCGCTGGCGGAGGGTGGAGAGTAGCTCTTTCCCCGCGAGGATCAGAATCTTTTTCATAGCAGGCCCTATCAATCGCGCAAGGCGCGGCCCGTGAGCGCCAGAAAGACCGCTTCCAAGTCTGGCTCGCGCACTTGCACCGCCTGAATCTCAACGCCAGCGTCGATCAAGCCTTGGATCAATCCCGGCAAGGCAGTGCGTCCGCGTCGAGCAAAAACAGTCAGATGTGCAGGCATGATCTCATCATCGCCATTGGCAGCTTCCGGCGGTGTATACAAGATGCGCGTGACGCCCGCCACCTCGTTTTGCAGCCGCGCCATCAGCGCATCCGTCACAGCTTGTGCGCCGACCTGAAACTCCAAGCGATCATCTTCACCCACATGCTGCGTCAATTCATCCTGCGTACCCAGTGCGATAATCTCACCATGATCAATGATGCCGACGCGGTCGCTCAACTCTTGAGCTTCCTCCATCAAGTGTGTCGTATATAGAATCGTCGCGCCAAACTCATCACGCAGCAGCTTAACAGTATCCAGAATGCGCCTGCGGCTCTGCGGATCAATCCCCACAGTAGGCTCATCCATATAGATCAACTGCGGTCTGTGCAGCAAGCCTGCCGCAATGTTGACACGCCGCTTCATCCCGCCCGAAAAAGTCTCTACCCGATCCTTTTGGCGGTCGGTCAAGTCAATTAGCTCAAATAATTCATCCACCCGCCGGTCCAATTCCTTGCCCCCCATGCCATACATCTGGCCGAAAAAGCGCAGATTTTGGCGAGCACTTAGCTCTGGGTAGAGCGCAATTTCCTGGGGAATATAGCCGATCAACTGCTTGGCTGCGAGCGGCTGCTTGGTAATCGAATAGCCACCGATCAAAGCATCGCCGGTGGTGGGAGGTATCAATCGGCTACTCATCGCAATTGTGGTTGTTTTTCCCGCGCCATTGGGTCCGATTAGGCCCAGGATGTCGCCTGATCGCATCTCCAAGTTCACGTTCTTGACCGCATCCTCTAGGCTGCCATCTGCACGCTTATACGTTTTGCCTAGATTTTGGGTTTGCACCATCACTTCCATCTGCTTGCCTTCCGGTCATTCGGGGATCAGGATCGTAGTACGCATAGGGGAATTCACTCCATACTGAGCGACCCTTTTCTGGGCACAAGAGTCACTACGTATATTTTACGCCATAGGTTCCACGCGCAACGCAACTGAAGTGCGCTTGGCACGCAAAACGCCCACGGATGTTTGCCGTGGGCTTGAGTGATTTACCTCTTCGATTGTGGCGCGCGTTAGAGTCTTACGCAGAGACGCAGTGGCGCGGAGAAAAACCTACTCCCAGCACACTCCTCTGCGGCTTCGCGCCACTGCATGACCTACTCTGAATGACCTATTCTGAGGTCGTCGTATCAATCGCTATCTTCTGATCCGGTTGGATAAATTGCTCATAATAGGCCTTGCGCTCCGCCACTGTTTCATCTGCCATCGCTTGCGCTCGTGCGCGGTCGCCCTTGCAGAAATAGCGGATCAACCACTCCCGCCCATAGGCCACATGCGTCACTTCATCAGCCCAATCAAAATCCTGATAGGTCGTCATCAACGGATGGCGTGCGCGATCCTTGCACCATTCCCATTCACCCCGTTTGCCGCCGGGATAGGCCATCAAGCCCGCTTCTGTAGCAATAGCCAGATGCGAATAGCGTTTTTGTGGTGGGACAGGCAGCGTGTGCTTGGCGTAGCCTACCCAACTAGGCAGGCTTTCCAGTGGGATTCCTTCAGCTTCCAGCGCAGCTTGACCAAAGAGGCTATGACGCGTCTCATCCCAGCAATGACGCGCCAGGTCAACATAGCCTTCATAGGGCAGATCCTCCCACTCAAAGATCACCGTCGCACAAAGCTCGGCAGCGGTCATCTCCTGCGAGCGCACCCACATCTTGGAAAGTAGATGCTCCCACGTCTCCTCTTCGTTATAAGGATTCGCCTTGGGCAGCGTAGTCTGAAAGCGCTTATCGCGCGCAAAGGAAGGCTCAATCCGAAAATCACCTTGGCTGCGCGGCGCAGGAAGCTCAAAGGTGGGACGCACTTTGCCAGTTCCATCAATACCGCCAGCGGCCTCTAAATATTGCGCTAGGTGTTGACGCCACGCTACAAGTTCAGGTGCATCAGCAGGCAGTAGCGCATCGAGCACGCTTTGTCCAAAGGCCAGATGGTCGTCAAGATCCAAAAGTACATGACCCGCAGCGCGAACCGTCGGCTGGTCTACTAAAGGATTGGTCTCCGCTCGATAGCGCGCCAACGCATCGCGGTAAGCAGGCAGAATAACGTCGTATAGACCCACGGCAAATTCAGCGTCATCTTGGCTATAGAGCAGTTCTTGGAATAGATCATAGAGTGGACCCTCGGCGTGGCGTTCGATCAGATGCTCATGGCCGCGCAATTCACCAATACGCTCGCGCCAAATACCCCAGTGCAGCGCGGATTCCCACAGTTGGCGACCGACCGCGGCCTTAAAATCCCAGTTGGCAACGGCAGTCATCTTACCCGCCTGCACCAACATCAGTTGCTTGGATACATATCCAAAACGCCCCACACGCTCGGCGCACTGCTCAACCGCTAACCCTACACGGTGCACATCAGGAATACCCGTGTATCGCTGCACCAACTCATCGCGTAGATCAGCCATCTACCCTTCTCTCCCTCTAGTTCTCTGCCTTACTCACATACTCATCCAGAACCCCTTCGTTGGAGCCAGGAACCCTCTGGGTGGCTCCGAGGAAGGTTAATTTGTCCTGCAACTCATCACAACCATCTAGCAAACCATTCAAATGCCTTATTGCCGCTAAAGCGATGACCACCCTGAAAAATATCTTGGTCAAAACGCTCTGAGGCCCCCAGCAGCGCATAGACTCGCCCAACTTCTTCACTCGCTGCTCGGGTCGCATCCACCGGAAAAATCGGATCTTCAGTGCCATTCTCGATGAGCAGCGGACGAGGCGCAATCAGCGCGGCAATATCCGCCATCTCCGCATATTGCAGAATCCCCGGAACATAATTGCAATCACAATGGATCGTGCCCATAATCGACGAGCGAAAGCTGCCAAATGCGCCGCTCACCACGGCAGCGGTAATGCGCGGCTCCAACGCAGCCGCATACAGCGTAGTCGTCCCCCCGCCCGACAACCCCACACAACCAACCCCAGCAGAAGTAGTCTCTGGGCGACTGGCGATATAATCTAG
>CAMPHP010000074.1 GCA_946885925.1 uncultured Litorilinea sp. | reverse complement strand
AAGGGGACGCTGGTCATGATGAGTGCTCATCTTGGGCAGTTCCACCTGTCATTCTACGCCTGGGACTCACGTCTGTCGCTCCGCGTCCACAAGGTACCCGGTCTCTCTGACAAGTTACCAGAGAAGAGAGACCTCTGTGGGGACAAACCATGCCCTCGAACTTGGATCGATCCTATTTAGGTTATAATAGAGATCAATCATAGAGATCAGAAGAGTAAATCTAGCTGGAAGAATGGACCTGATGCGGCTGCTGAAGC
Organism: uncultured Litorilinea sp.; assembly: GCA_946885925.1. The sequence continues at coordinate 9,152 of CAMPHP010000074.1, read as the reverse complement.
AAATTTCCAGGCAAGCCGCCTCTTTAGTTTTGGTGATGAACTATATGGTTGTGTGAGGGATTGAAACCCCTGTGTATCGCATGTATCGCATGTATATGGTATAAGTAGCAGGTTGCTAGCGTAGCTTGCATGTGCATTGCTAGACCTCACCCCTTCAGCGTATAATGTAAATCGGAAATTCAAATCTCCCCTGTTGTGAGCACTCCCGACAGTTCGAGGCAGTAGCAGGTATAATACTACTGCCTCGTTTTTTAGTAATATCATTTAATGACCTTCCATAAGCAAAAGTTGACGGAATCTAATGGAAAACGAAACCAAGAAGCGAGTCCTTGTAACCGGCATGAACGGGCTGATCGGTTCTGCGCTTCGACGCATTTTGGGTGACAAATACGAGTGGTCAGCACTCAACCGGCGTGACCTGCCCGGTGTGCCTACATTGCAGGCAGACATCAGTAATCTGGAAGCCATTCGTCCCGCGTTTGAGGGTATTGATACGGTGGTTCATTTGGCTGCCACGCTGGATGTGGATGCTACGTGGGATGAACTCTTGCAGCCAAATATTGTTGGCACATACAATGTTTTTGAGGCGGCGCGCGCAGCAGGCGTGAAGCGCGTTATCTTCGCCAGCAGTGGCGCAACGGTAGCAGGGGTGCACCGAGAAGAGCCGTTTAAGGCATTGGTCGAAGGACGTTATAGCGACGTGGGCGGAAGTTGGCCCATGCTGACGCACGAATCGATGCCAAGGCCGTTAGGTTTCTATGGTGTCACCAAGGTCTTTGGCGAGGTGTTGGCGCGTCACTTTGTCGATACATCGCCCATGTCTATTATCTGCCTGAGAATTGGTTGGGTAGGAGCGCAAGACAGGCCTGAGGGAGCGGCACGCTTTGCCAACTGGTGCAGCCAGCGCGACCTTGTGCAGATGATTGACCTTAGCATCCAAGCACCCGACACCCTGCGCTATGACATTTTCTTTGTGACTTCGAACAACAAGTGGAGTTATCGCGACTTGGAACATGCACGGTCTGTGTTGGGCTATGCGCCCCAAGATAACGCAGAAGATTACCGCCAATAAATCAAATCTCGCCTATTCTCACCATTCTGCAAGCTCTCTCTATGGGACTATAAATATAGGAATATAGGAGGATGTAGAATGGTGAGTCCTCGCTAGGAGTTAAGATCCATGCGTATTAAACAATCCATTTGTTATCCGCTCTTTTTGCCCAAGGAGATGGCGTTGGCGGACTTGATGGGTATAGCTGCGGAGATTGGCTATGCCGCGATTGAGTTGTGGGCGCGCCCGCCGGAGTTTGAGGAAGTCGTAGAGCTTGCCAAGCAACATGGTTTGGCGATTGCCTCGATGAGCGGTCATGCGTCACTGCCAGATGGGCTTAATAAGCGGAGCAATCATGACCGCATTGAGGCTGAATTACGTGAATCGATTGACATTGCTGCAAAGCATGGCATTCCTGGTTTGATCTGTTTTAGCGGCAATGTGCAGCCGTATCAGAGCGAGATCGAGGCGATTCATGCCGTGGCAGATGGGTTCAAGCGGATTGCGCCCTATGCGGAGGAAAAGGGGGTGAATCTCAACTTGGAACTGCTTAATTCGAAGATTGACCACCCCGGTTATCAATGCGACCATACGCTTTGGGGGGCCGCGGTCTGCGAGCTGGTCAACAGCCCACGCGTTAAGCTGCTCTTTGACATCTACCATATGCAGATTATGGAGGGTGACATCATCCGCACTCTCCGCAGCCATGCCAAATGGATCGGCCATTATCACACGGCTGGTGTGCCAGGACGCAACGATCTGGATGACAGCCAGGAGATTAACTATCGCGGCGTGTGTAAGGCAATTGCAAAGACGGGTTATGATCTCTACGTAGGCCATGAGTTCCGTCCCAAGGGCGACCCAATTGCGGCACTGCACGAAACCTTCAAGATTTGTGACCAAGAGGCGTTACCTTAAACAGTTCACTCAAGTTGCCACCTTGGATCATAACCTAGCGATCTTCTGCTCCTGGGGGCTCCCAATCTCTCTGGGCAGCGGTGGCAGAGAGACCCTTGCAGGGATATGTTGGTCTGTCGGATGCCCCCAGGGCGCGTAGGAATCTCTCTGGTTGGCGCGGCAGAGCAGAGAGACTCCTACGGAGTGACAGAGCCGCGCGTCCGTCATGCCGTAGGCATCTCTCTGGGGGCGCGCAGAGCGGAGAGACCCCTACGGGGTGACAAACATGGATAGCAACTTGGGTTATGTACTAAATACAGTAAGAGAAGCTTGCGCGTAAGCCAATAAAGAGGAGCCGAAATGAAAAACGCAACAAAGGTTACGATCTCAACATTCGGTGTCCTTGCGGGGGTGGCTGGCCTTGAACATGGTATCGGCGAAATACTTCAAGGCACTATTCCACCCAGCGGAATAGTGATCGAGTCCTGGCCCGGCTCGGCGTTCTTTCGCATTGTGGCGGGAGAGCCAGCGATGACCATCATTCCCAGCCTTCTTGTATCCGGACTGCTGACGATCCTTGTCTCCCTGATCTTCATTACGTGGGCAATCATGTTTGTTCAGAAGAAGCACGGCGGTCTGGTTATGATCCTGCTCTCAATGGTCTTGCTTCTGGTAGGTGGCGGCTTCGGCCCTCCGATCCTTGGAGTGGTCCTTGGTGCTGCCGCGACCAGGATTGGCGCGCCGTTGAGTTGGTGGCGTGTTCATCTTTCTGCTGGCGTGCGACGCTTCCTTGAAAAGTCCTGGGGGTGGTCTTTCATTGTGTGTCTAGTTGCGTGGCTGGTACTCTTTCCCGGCCTAAACATCCTCAGCTATTTCTTCGGTCTGGATAATCCGGGGTTTGTTCTGACTACCATTTTCTTTGCGCTCGCAACTCTTCTGTTGACTATCACTACTGGAATCGTGCACGATATCGAGCGGCAAACCGATTTGCATCGGGTAGTTTCGGTGAGCGCATAAAAGGAGCAACAAATATCCCCCGTCGAATTGATGACAGTCCACTACTATTCTCGGTGGATCTGCTCTATCACGAGGGGATGGACAACCTGGGCGACATCAACCGGCTGGTCGGGTGTGTTTGGATCGATGTAGTTGTGTTTGAGGTCCAAAGTACTTGCCAGTTCAAAGGTGACAACTTCTGTTTGCCCCCAACGCTGCCACTCCTCCACCAACTCAGCAGTCACGGCGTTGTCCACAGTCTCACGTGGCCCGGCATTGGTCACGACAACTATCACTTCGCTCTGGGGCGCACGCTGCTCGGCCTCGCGACGTACAGCAAAGCTGAGCCGCATTACTTGCGCCATACCATGCGTGGGATAGCGTCGGGAGCCATAGCGGGGACCGGGTGCCTGGTCCTTCAATGTACCGTCCCACCACCAGAATTGGTTGGGCATGGGCAGCATCACGCGGGCCATGGGCCTGATCAGCCAAGCGGGATAAGCTGCAGGGCTGAGGAACGGCGAGAGCAGCACCGTTTCATCTACCTCGGTTCGTTGCTGCGCCACCCAAGCAGCCATCGTCCCACCAGTAGAGAAACCCGCCACCGTTACCTCTTCGCCCAAACCCGTAGCAATGTCTACTGCTTCATCCGCGGCGACCACCAACTCCTCAGCGGTCAGTTGGGCAATCTCGGTGTTCAGAGGATCGGCAAGCCCGTGATGGGGCAGACGTGGGATGAGCACGTTATAGCCAAGATCATAGAACTGCTGACTAATGACAGCGAATTGAGCAGGACAGTTAGTAATGCCGTGCAAAAGCACAATCGTCCGGCTCATTTGCTCGCCATGCGTGAGGAGCGTCGAACGGCATTCGGGCAACAAGTCGTCTGTGTCGCGGGCTTGGAGTTCGGCAAAGTGTGTCATGGCTTCGTCATAGGTCTGGGTGGGCTGTGGGTGCGCCGAGAAGCGTGGCGTGACCGGCACCCAGAGGTAGATTAGCAAGAGCAGCACAAGCATTGTAGCGAAGAGAGCGATGGTGCGAATGGCTTTCATGCTGGCCTCCTGGGGTTAAAGTGCCATTTCTACGCAAGCGATGGTGACTAGGAGTATCTCGGCAGTCGTCGAGGCTGGTAGTCAAAATTCAGGAACAAAGGAGAAGTTACTTTTATCATAGCCACCCGTAACCGCCATTTCTAGTCAATCTACCGCCAAAAACCGCCAACGTGCGGATTGGTTATCAGGGTTGATTTTTTGACGGTCTCAAAGCTACATTGCGTATGAGAGTACAGTTGGAGTGTTCCCAAACTGTTCCGCGCGGCGTATTATTTCATACGGCAGATGATCGAGCCTGGACAGTCAGCTTACAATGACGGCTGCGCGTATGCCACTGTTTTTTGCAGATATTCTGCAAAATTTTCCTACTTGGCTGTTGATGTTTCGCTAGATATCATGGATGGCAGAACAGCCGTATGTGCCAGTCTCTTTCGCACTGGTCTGTTTGCTCCCGTATACGCTTCCCGATACACATGCGGCTCTTTCCCTTGTTTTAACCAAGTCGATCATGCCCCCATCAACGGCTACGTCTGCGGATGTGACCTTTGGCAATCTGCTCAAGCAGTTGCGAAGGCGCGCCAGCATGACCCAGGCCGACCTGGGCGTGATATAATCCTAGACGCGACGGCGCATCTTAGGGAGCATTTGGGCATGTCATGTCTGAAGTTATATGTATTGGGGCCGCCTTATGTTGAGCTAGACGGTCAATTGGTCGAAATGCCGCGGCGTAAGTTATGGGCCTTGCTGGCCTATCTATGTCTCAGCGACGCACCTTGCCGACGAGATACCGTGGCTGCGTTGATCTGGCCAGAGGTAAATCAGGCCCGTGCTCGTTTGTCGTTGTCTCGCCACCTCTCAGAACTCAAACACCTTTTGGGCGAAGAGTGGTTGAGTATCGAACACGAGCATGTGGGCTTGCATCGCCTCCCCAATTTTTGGTCGGATGTGGACGAGTTCCGCCGTCTGTCTACCCAAAGAGAGTGCGCTAAATTCGATCTAGAGGCACTGGCCGCGGCCGCTGCGCTCTATCGTGACGATTTCCTCACCGGCTTCACCCTGAGTGACAGCCCTGAATTTGATGATTGGCAATCCTTGCAAAGTGAAGAATTGCGCAGGGTGCTAGCGTCTGTCTTGGAATGTCTAGTCCAAACTGCTATCGACCGAGGTAATGCAGCGGCGGCGCTGCCCTTTGCCCATCGCCGGCTGGCTTTGGATGGATACCATGAGCCGAGCCATTGCCAGCTCATGCGCCTCTATGCCCTCACCGGCCAGCGTTCCGCTGCCATCCGGCAGTACCGGCTCTGTGCGCAACTTCTGGCCGATGAATTTCAAGCGTCGCCCTCCGCGGAAACTATCGGCTTATATCGCGAGATTGTAGAAGGCCAGTTTTCCTCTGACGGTATTGCGTCTCCGCCCGCAGAGGCGAAAGTTAGCGTGTCGCCGCGCCACAATCTATCGCCCCCGTTGACTCAGTTTGTCGGGCGTGCGGATGAACTGGCACGCCTAGATCGCTTGTTGACCAATCCAGAAGTGCGTCTAGTGACCATCCTGGGGCCGGGTGGAATCGGCAAGAGCCGTCTAGCGATGGAGGCGGGCTTGCGCCACGCTAACCACTTTGCAAACGGGATCTGGTTTGTGCCACTGGCAGCACGCGACGCGCCTGACGGAGCCGCGTCTGTGCATCCATTAGCCACAGCCTTGGTGGATGTGCTGCCCGCTGCTTTTCATGGTGATGGTTCGCTTACCGACCAGCTATTGGCGTATCTGCAAAACAAGGAAATGCTCATCGTCTTCGATAATTTTGAGCATCTGCTTTCGACCGCCGGTTTTGTCAGCGATCTGCTGCGGTGCACACCTAAGGTCAAAGTCCTGGTGACATCGCGTTTGCGGCTGAATCTTCAAGAAGAATGGCTCTTTGTGCTTGCTGGTCTACCCGTGCCTGCCGATACCGCGTCCGATTCCATCGCGGCTCCTGATAGCGCAGTGGCTCTCTTTCTACAGCATGCTAGACGGGTGCGGCAAGATTTCGATCTGGTCGCGGAGCGGGCCGATGTGCTGCGCATTTGCCGCCTGGTGGACGGTATGCCGCTGGGTATTGAACTGGCTGCCCCGTGGGTGCGCTTGATGTCTGGTGCCGAGATCGTGGCGGAAATTGAGCGCAACGTCGATTTCCCCTCCACATCGTTGCGAAATATTCCCAAACGTCATCGCAGTCTGCGTGCGGTCTTTGAACATTCGTGGTGCCTGCTCGCGCCGAAGGAGCAGGCTGTGTTGATGCGGCTATCGGTTCTGCATGGGTTTGCGCGCCCCGCGGCGGAAGCTGTGGCTGGGGCTACCTTGACGCAGATTTCTACTCTGGTCGACCATTCGCTTCTCAAGGTGACTGCCGAGGGGCGCTACGCAATCCACGAACACTTGCGCCAGTTTGCTGTAGAGCAACTGCGGCGCATCCCCGGTGCTTATGAGAAGACTCGCAATCTGCATTGTCAAGCCTATCTTGCTTTTGTCCAGGCACAGGGCTTGAGGTTATGTGGCCCCCAGGTCAGGGATGCCGTAGCCGCAATTACCGCCGACATTGAAAATGTGCGTGCTGCCTGGCGTTGGGCACAGGAGCACGACCGCTTTGATGACCTAGTGCGTGCTGTCGAAGGCTTGGGCACGTTCTACGAGATCAAGGGCTGGTTTGCTGACGCTCGAGAGATCTTCAGCCAGACCGTGGCGTGGCTGCGTCCGCGCCTGTCACTATCGGGCACGGCAATCCAGGATACTGCTGTGCATAAGGGAGACGTCCGGCAGATTTTGCTGGCTAGGCTGCTGGCGCAACAAGGATGGTTCCTAGCGCGGGCAGGGTTACATCAACAGGCGAGACGTGCGGTAGACACGAGCATCGCCCTGCTGGCACCGTTAGGCGATCATGCCCTGCGCGAACAGGCCCTTGCCCAGACCTTCCTGGGCGACATCTTTGGCTTGGCGGCGAATCCGGCCGCGGCCATCGCCCCCTATGAGCGTAGTTTTGACCTATTTACTCAGATCGGAGACCGCTACGGTATGGGGGTTGCCAGGGTAGGGCTGTGCCAGGTGCTCACGATATGGGGGCGCTATGCCGAAGCGGAAGCCACGGCCCGGCAGAGTATCGACCTATTGACTCCCATCGGGGCACAGCTCACTATGGGCTACGCTCTGAGTACATTGGCACGGATAGCACAGGCACGAGGGCAGTATACGTTGGCTGAGGCGACCCATCAGGAGTGCCTATTACTGCGGCAGGAGATTGGCGATCGTACTGGGACTGCATTCACTCTGCGCTATCTGGGCGATAATGCCCGTTTGCAGGGCAGGTGGGAGCAGGCGCGTCACTATTATGACGAATGTCACAAACAGGGTGAGTCCATGAACCTGCCGGAGGCCCAGCTCATGGCGTTCTATGGTCAGGGCAGCTTGGCGCTGGCGCAGAACGACACCGATGCCGCGCAACGCTGCTTCCAAGCGGGCCTCGCCCTCTGTAGAGATGCGGAGAGCCCGTTTGCTGCGCTTGGACAGGTGGGCTTGGGACGCGTGGCCCTGCGCCGCGACGATCTTGTGACAGCCAAACGTCATATCCAGAGGGCAGTGGCGCTGGCCGGAACCGGCGAAGCTCCCATGCTTTCGCTTCAGCCTTTGGCCGTCTGGGCTGAATATCTGGCGCAGGCTGGCGTAGCGCAGCAGGCAGTTGCCACGGCTGCGGTGGCTCCACGCTTCATGAAGGATAGCGGGAGACATTCCCAAAATCTTTCCAGATTCTTCCCAGTGATGCTATGCACTACATGCTGTTGGGTGATGTATGTCTTTGGGTCAGATTGGCCCGTGGTGAGTATGTACCTAGCATCGGGTACATACTTTTAGCGCGTACGCTGGAGTCGAGCAGAAAGCGGCATTGGGCTTTGTCTCGCCCGCTGATGCAACTGCTGCACGGCAGTCGTCTGGATACTATTCGACCGGCAGCCAATTCGTGAGGAGTTGTTGGAGCAACCAAATCGCAAGCGGCAACAGCAAAGCAGAGGTGAAACCGGCCAGAGTGCCAGGCCGCCACGGCCAGGTCGGCATCTTTGACACCATCTCCTGCTCCACCAGCAACGTGTCTAGCAAGGTTTTGAGTTCACCCAGATCGGTCAGGTCATTAGTATCCTGTTGCCTATGCACGCGCAGAAGCACGGCCTCCACCCGTTGTTCGACCTCATCCTGCAGGCGGGCTTTTTCACGGGACAGGAGACGATGCACACCGACCAGCGGGAGGACAAAGAGCAATGCTGCCAGTGGCACGATGGGCAGCCAGAGCAAGCCCAGGCTTTCCGGCGTAAGTAACGGCGCGACACGCGGGCTAAGACCTAGAGACAGACCAAGCATCCAGCCCAAGGCAGTGCGCGCGGTCAGCTGTGAGAAGGCATAGATGGGCCCGCGCCGGTAGAGGTTGAGACGCGGGACAATGGCATGGATGCGGCTGACCATTCGTAATTGGCGGATCGTGTGATAAACGAAGATAGCCACAATAGCATTGCCGATGAGAAAGGCAAGCTGGGTGGAGGGCTGTCGAATGACCTGAGCAAGGATTGTGTCCGTGGGGGTGAAGAACAGGCTAACAAGCGTGACAAGCAGACCGACACCGCCAGCGAGCAAGGTGCTGTCCGCTGGCAGGGTGGTCAATTCGTATTCGAGGCGGGCGAACTCGCTATCGCTAACCTGAAGCATAGGACGGAACTGGCGGAGGGCATGACCGGCAGTACCGTCAAGGTAGTGCATCAAGGCCAGGTAGTAGACAATGTACAGTGCCTCATCTGCGGCAACTAGCAAAGAAAGGCCCAGGGGTTGCAATTCTTCCAGCCAACCAAGCCCACTAAACAGGAGGAAGAGGAGCGCCCATAGACTCAAGTAGAACAGCCAAGTTGGCCCTGGAACCCTCCGTACCCAATCAAAGAAGTGGTCCAGCCAACTTGCCCGATAGGGTGGTGCTTCAGGGAGAGGCCGAGGAATCAAGCACCTCACGACTGTCAAGATTTGCCTCAATCTCGGCGCGCGTGCGCCAGGCTGGATGCAATCGTTTTTCGGCGGCTAGCTGCAACTGAGCGCCGATATCAAATTCATTGGCCTGCGTGGCGTTGCCATCGGTTAGTAGCACCTGC
>CAMPHP010000073.1 GCA_946885925.1 uncultured Litorilinea sp. | reverse complement strand
CATTTACTCCTCCCTGGAATACATCTGTTTCGACACAAGTATAGTCCAGTTTTAACGTCCAGGGAAGAAGAGGTGATCGTTTCTTGGTTCGGCAACTTGTTGGGAAGCCTCCCATAATTGCTGGCATACTTCGAGAGGAACTTCTTGCCGCCGCCGCCAGCTTTCCTCCTCAAAGAGTGACCGGTCGAATTCGGCTGAGATGAGTGTCTCTTGAAACAAGGGTGCTGTGGCTACGGGAACACCCAGCGGCGACATGATGAGGCTATCGCCATAGCCCAACTGTTTTTCGTTCCAACCGACAGTGTTAGCACGCGCCACTACCATCTGCAACAATGCCGACAGCCCAACATGGTTGTTGTGCACCAGGGTTCTGTGCTCATCCATCTGTTCATATGGAATCAGGTTGTAGTGCGGGGTAAAGAGTAGCCGCGCCCCCTTCCATTGCATGGTTAAGGCTGGCTCAACGAAGGATGAATCATGGCAGATGATCACACCAAAGGGAATGCCCTTGGCCTCAAAGATCGGTAGCTCATAGTCGGCGTCAAAGATTTTTCGATCATACCCAGTCAGCATGGTCTTTCTGTACTTGCCCAATTGACGCCCCTGATAGAGCACCAATGCAGTGTTATAGACGCATTCTTGCTCCTGCTTTTTCTCTAGCTCCGAAAGCCCCACGATCACAACCATATCGTAACGAGCCGTATAGGCAATCAGCGCCTGCACGCGTTCATCGTCCAGGCGCAACGCCAATTCGCGCTTGTAGTTCGAGAGGTAACCTTCTGGCACACAGAGGAAGTCACTTCCACCCGTCCCCGCTTCATCAATGATCTGGTAGACGCGGTTGAGATTCTGCTCGACATCATCCGTACACCTGCCTTGATAGACGGAGATCTTGACTTTAGCTGAATTGCCTGTAGCTGAATTTAAGATGGTTGCCATTAGCCTTTAATCCCAGAGAGGGTAATGCCCTCAATAAAGGTCTTTTGTGTGAAGAAGAATAATAGTAGAGCAGGCACAATCGTGGCAACACTGGCTGCCATCAAGTACGACCAGTTTGCCTGCGAATGGCCTCCCGCTTGGAAGCGCGCTAGGCCCAAGGCTACCGTAAATAGATCGTCGCGACCGACATAGAGCAGCGGCCCTAGATAGTCGTTCCAGGCGAACAAGAAGTGGAGTAGCGCAACTACGGCTATTGCCGGGACACTGAGTGGTATGATGATCCTGGTCAAAATGGTCCAGTCGGAGCAGCCATCCACGCGGGCAGCATCCGAGAGTTCCTGCGGGATGGTCAAGAGGAATTGGCGTAGGAGAAAGATGTAGTAGGCATTGCCAAAAAAGGCGGGCACGACCAGGGGGAGATAGGTGTTGATCCATCCCAGATTCTTAAAGATGACAAACAGGGGAACCATGGTCACCTGATAGGGAATCATCATGGTCGAGATACAGAGGAAAAAGAAGAGCTCGCGATAGCGCCATTGGATACGAGAAAAGCCATAGGCCGCCAAGGTGCAGGAGAGTACAGTGCCGAATACAGAGGGAATGGCGATTCTCAGCGTGTTCATCATATAGCGAAAGAATGGAACACGGGTTAGGGCATTTGGATAGTTTTCCCACTGAATTGGATTGGGAATCCAAATGGGTGGCACGACGTAAACCTGTGGCTCAGTCTTTAAGGAGGTTGACAAGGCCCAGATTAAAGGCATGGCAAAGACCAGGGAAAGCCCGATGAGCAGGAGGTAGAATAAGAGCCATCCGCCCATGCGCCTCACTTTGTCAAGATGGATGCGGATTCCTGTCGCCTGTGTCAGCGCATTACTCTTGGTTATACTTTGTGTCGTTTGCATCATGGGATTGGGCCTTGTCTAGTTGCTGGTTCCGCCATAATAGACCCAGCGTGCCGAACTGCGGAAGATAAGCAGCGTAAACACCATAACGATCAGGAATAGCACCCAAGCCAGCGCGGAGGCATAGCCCATTTTGAGGAAAGAGAAGGCATTGCGATAGAGGTAGACTGAATAGAACTCAGTCGCGCGGTTGGGGCCTCCCTGGGTTAAGATCCAGGCGAAGGTGAAGTATTGAAAGGCTCCGATTACACCCGTAAGCAGATTGAACAAGATCGCTGGTGTACACATGGGAATCGTAATGTGACGAAAGCGGCTCCACGCGCCTGCTCCGTCAACGGTGGCGGCATCGTAGAGATGCTTGGGTACGTCTTGGAGTGCAGCCAAGAAGATGATCATCGCGCCGCCGCTTGACCAACAGTGGATGATGATGAGCGAAAGTTTCGCCAAATCCGGGCTGGACAAGAAGGGAATCGCGGGCAGTCCCCGGCTAACTAAGAACATGTTGATTACCCCATATTGCGTATTGAAGACCCACAGCCAGACCATGGCGGAGGAGACCACCGGCACAATTGATGGGATAAAAAAGAGCGTGCGAAAGAAGGGACGGCCAACCATATTGGTGTTGAGCAGGCAGGCCAACAGAAAGGCGGTCACAATGCCAGCGGGAACACCAAGCAGCACATAGTAGATCGTGTTGTACAGCACTTTGGGAATGAACTCATCCTCAAAGAAGATCTCATAGTAGTTGGCGAGGCCGATGAACTCCGGCGGGCGTAGCAAATCATAGGAGCTTAGGCTGTAGTAGAGCGCTGCCCCAACCGGATAGGCGATAAAGGCCAGAAAGCCGATGAGCCACGGCGAGATATAGGCCAACCCCTTGATGAATTCCTGCCTTTCTCGCAGTGTCCATCCGGATCTGTGCGGTGAAGCCAATCGTTGCATCAACTTTCTCCTGGTGATTACGGGCATGTAGAAATCCGGCGAGTCATCCTGGTGGATCCAGATGATTGACTCAAGGGATACTCCTGCGCAAGCTACGGAAGAACCAACTTGCGCAGGAGTATCGGCTAGCGGTACGGTTCACGTCGCTGCGGATCAGGACGCGTTGACGGTCTTCTCCAGTTCTTCAGTCACCGCGCTCTGGAGGTCGGCCATCGCTTGTTCAATACTTTTTTCATGGTAGACGACGGCATCGCGCGCTTTGCTGAACTGATCGATGACAAAGGTGTCAACGGGACAGGCAGGATAGGCCCATAATTCGTCGGCCTGAGCCAATGATTCGATATAGAAGCGCAGACCGTCATACTTGTCAACGTCGATCATGCTCTCAGGATCTTCCATTACCGCGTTGGTGGGAATCAGCCAGCCGACGCTATCGAACATCGTCTTGTTGGCTTCGTCCGTTGCGATGTACTCGGCCAAACGCCAAGCCTCCTCCGGATTGGGTGAATCCTTTGCGATCATATCGTGATGGATACCAAGCATTTGGACTTTTACACCGGCGCGAGCGGCGGGCACTGTCGGCCACGAATAGATGAACTTCTCATCGGACATGGTCTGGGCGATTGCACCCGGCGTCCAGTAACCATCCTGCAAGCCAGCTTGTTTGCCGACGCACAGCGAACAGCCAGGCACGCCGGCCCAACCCGTGTAAGAACTAAAGAAGGCATCCACCTTGTCCACACCCAAGAAGTCATAATACTCTTGTAGCCACTGGAAATACTCGACCCAGCGCTCGTCATCAAAGTGGAATTGCTCATTCACACCGTCATATACTTCGATGCCGAGCAATGCGCCATTTTCCGCCCAGTCCCGCTCCTCAATGTTGTACCAGAGTAAGTCGATGTTACCGGCGTCATCAAACTTGGAGTACGTCTTTACCTGCTCCAGCCCTTCGTCCCAGGTCGTGGGCAAATCCTCTACGGTTCCAGTCAACCCGGCTTCCAGCAGACGATTCTGATTCATGCCAAAGGCGAGTAGGGCAAAGTTCTCTAGCCCTGGGACACCATAGACCTCGCCGCGCCAGGTTCCCTGCGTAATCATCACCTCTGGGAACGAATCCTTATTGGCGACAGTGCTTTGGGCCATATAATCGTCAATGGGTATGATGGCACCGCGAGCTGCAAACTCGGCGGGCGGCCCCATGTTGAAGAGGTCGGGTGGCGTACCCGCGGCCAATGCGGTAGGAAGACGTTCACCCCATTCGTGCTGGCCTGTCTCCACTTGAACGTCGGGATTTTGTTCCATAAAGTCATCAACGACAGTATTAATTGCGTTGACCAGATGTTCGGGACTCCACCCCCACCAGAACTGAATTTGCGTTGTTGCTGCCGCAGGTGATTGTCCCTCTTGGCTAGCCGGAGCGGGTGCCGGTGTACAGGACACCAACGCCGTACCCGCCGCAATAGCGGACATGCGCAAGAAGTCGCGGCGGGTGAATCGATTGTGGTTCATCATACTTCTCCTTGAAAATGGATCGAAGGTATTGTGATGCACGAGTGCCATCACAAAGGATGGGCAGGTCCGATTGCTAGTGGGTGATATGGATTGGGGACTCTCGAAGAGAATTGCTGGAGCACGTTATCGGGTACAACCTATCCTAGTTGCGAGCGTTCGAGGGAGCCGCTATACTTGGGACAGGCTGTACTGCCCTGAGTATAGCAAAGTGGGACGGGTAGTAGAATCAAATTTCTCCCCTGCACCGGACACGTTTTCGGCCAATTTCCGGCCATTTTTCCAATCATAGAGGTTTATGGAGCCAGATGAATTCGTCGCGGCGCTACGTAGCGCATTGATGCAACTCGACGATCTCCAGAGTTTGCGTCATAGCCCATTGCTTCCCCTACTCAAGGGGCGCATCGAGGTGCCCTCTCCACTTGCCTTGCAGCAATTCCTCTTGGACGAGATTGAGTCTTTGTCTAGGTCGTCACAGACGCCTCCTCAGTTTGCCGAGATTCTCTATTTCCGTTACGCCAATCAACTAGACCAGACCAAGGTTGCTTACCAGTTGGGGTTGAGCGTCCGCCAACTGCGCCGGTTACAGAATAAGGCCATTGCCTTTCTTGCCGACCGGCTTTGGCAGCAACTGCGGCTGCATGAGGCCAACGCACCCGTGGCTTCTAACCCTGCTGTGGACAACGAGGTCGCGTGGCTGCGCGGTGAGTTTCCAACCGAAGTTGGTCAGGCCGATGTGGAATTGGCTCATGCCTTGCATGATGCCAAACCGCTCTCGATCCGGTATGCAGTCAAACTGCTGGAGCCGGTAGACGTTTCGCCTGGCCTAGTCCCTGTACCACCTCATCTTCTCCGCCAAGTCTACTTGACACTGCTAACAACGGTGATGGCGCAGGCACCCGGACGGACACTCCATGTCACGCAGACGGTGACTGAGACCACAGTGGAGGTGGCAGTGAGCCAAAGCGCGGGATCGGAGCCTGTTAGCTTATTTCCTGAAAACTGGCCTGAGCTAAACACGGTAGCGCAATTGGTAGATCCATTTGATGGCGAGCTTGCAGTACAGCAGGGCGAGCAGGGCGCTTCGAGTGTCGTTCTAACGCTGCCTACGGTGGAGAGCGTGCCTGTATTGGTGGTGGAGGACAATCCAGACACGCGGCGACTTTTGCAGCACTACGCCGCGCGTTCGCGCTACCGGCTGATCCTCACCGATAACGGACACCAGGCAATCGCATTGGCCCAGCAACATGGGGTGCGTGTCCTTGTCCTAGACATCATGATGTACGAGATGGCTGGGTGGGATCTCTTGAGTGAATGGTGCCACCATCCTGACACCAAGGAGATTCCGGTCATGGTCTGCACGATCTTGCCGCAGGAGGAACTTTCCCAGATATTGGGGGCCAGCGCATTTCTCCAGAAGCCAGTCAACCAACAGCAATTTCTGGCGACGTTGGACTCTCTGACGGGGGCGCGAGCGCAAAAGCGCGGCTGATGGCATCCGTGCAGTTCATGACATCACGCGCCGAGAGTCCACCGACCAACTCCACACGCAGGCGGCTGGCAACAACAGGTTCTCCTGCTGGGTTGCGAGCAGATACAATCACCACAGGGATGCCCGTTAGTTGAGGATCCAGATTTTTCTCATGCAATATCTGATGCCCATCCTGATGGGGTAAGCCTAGATCCAGCAGGATCAGATTAGGATGGCGCTCCTTCATCATGCGTACAGCACTGATGCCGTCATTCGCTTGAATGATGCGGTATCCCGCGTCCATTCCTTCTAGTTGGCGGCGGATCAGGAGTGCCATTTCTAGGTTATCTTCCACAATCAGAATCGAACTGGAAGGTGGGGCATAGTGCTGGACAACCGCGAGCAGGTCGTCACGTGTCACTGGCTTGACCAAGTAATCGACTACCTGTAGACGGTCGAGGGCTTCTTGGCGGCCTGGAATGTAGCAACTGATGATGGGTGTTCGTGTTGGGAGGTTGGCAAACTGGTGGCTGAAGTTCTGATCGTTCATCGCGCTCGCGTCATTGATGAGGATTGCGGCGGGTGGTATGGTTGCGCACTCAGCCGTTAGTTCTGCGGCGGAATGGACACTCACAATGTCCGTTTCCTCCAAATATTTGCGCGCCTCCTCGCCCAGCTCGTGTTGGCGCTCGAAGACCAAGAGCCGCTGCTTTGGCGTGGGCAGCAGCGGCAGGGAACGGCGCTCTCCCTCTATATAGGATGAATATTCATGGACCCAACGTTGTGACGAAGACTCTGCCCCGCTGCGGTAGACATTGTGGGGGAGTGAGAAGAAAAAGGTTGTTCCCTTGCCCAGTTCACTTTCCAGCCACATCTTACCGCCATGCAGTTCCACCAGTTGGCGGCTGATGGTAAGCCCAAGCCCAGTTCCACTGTCGGGCCTACGCCCTGATTCGGGGGTTTGATGGAACGGGTCAAAGACAAGGGCTTGTTCTTCGGGGACAATGCCAGGTCCTGAGTCGCGTACGCTGACGATGACATAATCGTCGCCAGTGCTGACCTCGACAACGACCTCGCCCTCTTGTGTGAAGCGACCAGCATTGCTGAGTAGGTTCAATAGTACCTGGCGGATGCGCAGACGGTCACACCACACGGGTACTAGTTCCTCCGGTATCTGAGCCGCTAGCCTAAGCCCTTTACTCATAAATAAGGGCTGTACCGCCGCGACTGCTTCTCGAACTACCTCCTGAATTTCGATCCAACTGCGGCTGAGTTTCATCTGACCCGCATCAGCCTGGCTCAGAACCAGCACGTCGTTGATCAATTGCAAGAGGTGCTGGCTGTTGCGATAGATGACGCGCATGTCGGATAGAAGGCCGGAAGGCAGGCGCTCGCCATAGGTAGAAGGAGAGAGCATGATCATCTCACTAAAGCCGATAATCATATTGAGTGGTGTGCGTAGCTCATGGCTAACCCTTGCCACGAACTCTTCTTTGACACGGCGGGCGCTTTCGGCCTCTAGCTTGCTGGCCTGGAGAAGCTCGTTGAGGTGTCGCAGTTGTACATAGGCATTGGCTAGGTCATTCTTGGTTTCGTTCAAGCGCAATTGGGCATCGCGTGCCTCTTCCAATTGCCCGCGCGCTTGCTCGTAGTGAGTGGTGAGGCTGCGGTTGATACTTTGATAGCGATGCCACATGTGTCGATTTGAGGCAACGAGAAGAAGCATGAGCAAGAGGGTGATGGCTGTTTCGACCGGGGCAGCGGTATAGAGACGCCCTGCGCCAAGCAGTAGAATGACAAACACCGCAAGAGCAAGCGGCAGATCCTGTCTTGCGCCGCTCAGAAAGGACAAGAGGATGGGGAGTAACAAGAGGCTTACTGTTCCTGGTCCAGGGCCGAGGTAGAGAAAGAAGAGGGTAATAGCCAGGAGCCCCCAGAGGAGCAGGATTACGCCAAGCCGCGGATGGCGCTTTGTTGTGCCATAGGCGATGAGGCTGTTCAGCACAAGCAGAAGCCCTATCAACGATAGCTGTATCCCAGGTAAAATCGGACGGGCAAAAGGGAGCGTCAGCCGTGGCTCGGCCATAAGCAACAGGATGCCAAGCACCAGCGGGCCGCCAAATAGGAGCATTAATTCGTCGGACTCAAGTGAGGGGAATTCTACGCTCTCATCTTGGGCTGGTCGCATGACAGTCGAATTTGACCAATTCATAGGCGAATCCTCAGACAGAAAACTTAGATAGGGTATCGGGCCGCTACTGGAGAGGATGAGGCAAATTATAAAACTGATGCAGCAGTCTAGATCACTCTTTATCGCCCAGGAAAGAGGCGGGCGAGGATGGGGCGGAGCGGGGAGGTGGTAAGCGAAACCGCCACACGCTCTCCTTCGGCAGTGAGCAGATATGTGGCGGCGGGAAATTTCATGTTACCGGCAATTAAGCCGAGGTCGCGCAATCGATCGACAGTAGCGACGTGGACAGGTCGAGTTGCGTCGGTGGCAGTGTCGTGAAGCAAGTAGAGTTTTTGCCCATCAAGATGGCGATGGGACTTTAGCTGGTAACCACTGACTAGGGCAGCCAGGATTTCTTTTTCTTCCCGGCGCAGGCGCATGATCACTACCCCAATTCACTGATGTGCTTCTGCAATTCGCGCTGGGAGATTTTGATGTATTGATCGGCGAGGATATTGTCCATTTCCTCATCGGTCAGCCGGACGCGCAGGATATCGAGCGCATCCTCTGGCGATTCTCCATAGGCGAGTTTCTTCTTGCCACTCTTGAGGTCAAACAGATACATGAAATGGGGATTGCTAAAGCTGCTCATGGTTTACCTCTTACGTCTTAATTTACGCCTTTTAATTTACGCCTTAATCAGCGTGCCTTGATAAAGCTCGGCCCCATAACGTACGGCATCCAACCCCTGGTTGATCATGTCGTCGTACTTGCCTGCCAGGAGTTCGCGGTAGAATTTATAGTCCACACCCTTTACCTTTTCATCGCCAGGGAAGCGGTGATAGTTATCCTTGCTCATCATGCTCTTGCCCTCGGCAATAAGCTGGTAGCCCAACGCCGAGCCAGGATAGGGTGCATAGTAGGAGATCGAAGGGAAGACATACTTCATGTGCTTGAGCATCCGCATCGTCTTAAAAGCATCCTCGTGGCTTTCGCCGGGAATGCCCAACATAATGTTGGCCCAGAACTTGGGTGGCTGCTGTCCCTTGCGCTCCATGTCAGCCGCGATCTTGTTGACAAGGTCGATGGCAAAATAGTTATCTTCCTCGGTGCATTCCTTGTTGAGCAACTTCAAAATGCGGTCGCTGCCCGATTCAAAGCCGATGGAGATCGTTCGCCAGTTGGTCTCACGCAAAAGTGCTTCAAAGAGATCCGGCCATTGGCGCACTGTGTCCGAACGCCCCGCAGCCCAGTAGGGCCATACCTTGTTGGCCTTGCGTGGATATTTCTCAATCCATTCGCGCAGCCATTTGGGATTCTGGAAGAACATGGAATCGTGGATCACCACAGATCCTACGCCATATTTGTTGTCGAGGTAATTTAGCTCGTCGATGACTGCATCCACCGGGCGACGACCCATTGACCGGGTTTGAGCCGCGCGGCTTTCCCTTCATTTCGATCTATCTGAATACGGAGCCGAACGG
>CAMPHP010000072.1 GCA_946885925.1 uncultured Litorilinea sp. | reverse complement strand
GTTGGACAGTTTTTCCTGGCGATGGTGCTGAGTATCTACTGGACTGTGGATCAGGTACGCTTTGAACGCTTCTGGCTTTCGCTGTTGCCCGCCAACCAGCGCGCTCGTGCCCGCAATATCTGGCGTTCTCTGGAAGCGCAAGTAGGTGCGTATCTCCGCAGCGAAGCTATTCAATGTGTGCTCGCTGGAGTCCTGCTTGGGCCAGGATTTTGGCTGCTGGGTGTGGATTATCCTGTGATCTGGGCGCTGCTCATCTCCTTAGGTTGGCTTGTCCCCCTGGTTGGCGGCTTAATTTTTCTGCTCCCGCTGTGGCTGATGGTTTGGACAGGACAAGGCGCGCTGATTGCAACTGCGGCTGTGCTCTATACAATCGTAGTCTTGGCCTTCCTGGAATTCTTCGTGGAACGCCGCCTCTACACGCAGACTCGCTATACCAATGTCTTGGTGATAATTATCATGTTGATGCTTGTCGATGCTTATGGTATTGTAGGACTATTACTTGCTCCGCCATTGGCTACAACCGTTGAAATCTTGCTCGCCAAGCTAGCCGAAACGACCGCCCGACCCACAGCACAAACTATCCCGGATGTTGATCTCTCTATGCTTCAGGAACGCCTTGACGAAACTCGTCTACTGGTTTCCGGTCTGGATACTCCGAGTACGCTACGTCTCGCCAATATGGCGGATCGTTTGAGTGGTTTGCTTAAACAAGCGGACGAGTTATAACTCTGCATCTTGCGAAGAGAGTGCGCACGATATCTTCACGTATTGATCTGCACCTGTTGATTTGCACCCATTGACTTACCACATCATTCAATTCATCGAGAACCTCTATGATAACAACACAAAACAGATGGATTCGATGGGCGGGTGTACTGTGCATAACAACCTTTTGCCTCGGCTTCGCCGCGTCGAATGACAGTGTGGCAACACCGCCACACGCCCATACGCGCGCGCCCTCAAGTTATATGCCGCTACTTAGTAACAACAAATGTTGGGATGAACGCCCAGAAGGCAACGAGATTGGCATACAAATCTATGGTAGCAGTGGAGAGAACGAGCCTGATTCTCGTATTCTGCGAAACACACAAAGCGCCTGGATTCGCAATACGGTCTTCTGGCCCGCAATTGAGCCCATCGATCTCGATCCGAGCCAATATCTCTGGGATCAGGCAGATGCTGCGCTGCAAGCGGCAAAGGACAATTGTATTAATATGATTGTCACTCTTGACTTCACACCCTCTTGGGCATGGACCGGCGGCGATCGCTCACCCATCCAGAGCGATCTCCTGCCTGAGTATGCCGAATTCGTACAGGCAATGGTTGAGCGCTACGATGGCGATGGCAAGAATGATGCACCGGGCGGCATGGTGGTGAATTACTGGGAGTTCTATAACGAACCCGACTTTGGCCCTTCTTCTCATGGGGGAGGATGGGGCGAATTTGGTGCAGCCTATGCGGAGATGTTGAAAACCATCCATCCTGAAGTGCATAAGGCGAACCCGAATGCCAAGGTGGTCATGGGGGGGCTGGCCTACAACTATTTCACGACCGATGGCGGTCTCTTTGTTCGTGAATTTCTAGATGACGTGCTGGAAGCCGGTGGTGGAAGATACTTCGACATTATGAACGTCCATCACTATCCTTTCCCCAGAGACCGCAGAAATTGGACGGATAGCAACTCATCGGGGTTGGTGCAAAAGATTGCTAATATCAACAAGAAATTGGCTGATCGTGATTTGGTCAAGCCGCTAATGATCACAGAGGTCGGTTGGCATAGCGACAACAATGATCTCTATCCCAGCACCGAAGAATTTCAATCTCGCCATATCGTGCAACTTCTGACCCAGGCTGTAGCCGTCGACGCGATCTCGGCAATCTGGTGGAGCCTGGCGGACCCCGTGGAATACCCCTATAAGACCGGGCTTATGGCCGAAAACAGGCAACTCAAAGCCTCCTACGACGTCTATCGCGAGACAGTAAAACGCATCGGAGACGGCACCTTTGTCAAAGTGGTGGTTCCTGCTGTGGAGACGGATCTAGAGGTCTATCAATTTATCGAATCGGGCACGCAGAAAACCTTCTATATTGCATGGCTAAACCCGATTGCGCCCTTCAACGCCCAGGCCAAACTTACCTTTGATGATTCAGTTACCACAAAGTGGGAAACATCGGGCCGCAGCGCTACTCTCTATAGCAAAGAGGGCAAGCCTCTAAAGACGGTGAAGGATGCAGATGATGGCAAGGGCAATGGCAAAATTACGGTAGAGGTCGGCAGAAGTCCCATCTACATCGTGATTGACGAGCCGTAAGGATATAAGTCCAGCGCAAGACAGCATGGCTGGAGTAGCCGTAAGCCTGGCTATTACGAGCCAAAAGAAAAGCCCCCACTACTCCCGCACAAAGCGTATGTCTAGCTTGCGCCCGATAGTTTGCGCGTACTTCTGCAATGTGGCAATGGAAGGCGAATGTTTGCCTGTGGCAAGCGTGGATTCCAGACGTGCAACTGCAGAACGCTTTGTCCCTACGTCTCAACAATATACCTCGTCTCAACAATATACCTTGAAGCGTGATATGTCGTATATCTAGATATATAGCCTTCCCCATAACTTTCTCCGTATAGTAGCCAAGTCGTTGATGCCGCTATTTTATACGGCAATGCTAGAGAATCTTCCACAGATTGTGAATAGAATATAGAGTGTCATCGTGTTTGTCTATATAAGGCAGACGCTTCGATTTCTCGACCTAGAAGGTATAAAGGCCATGAAATAAGTCTAGAGGCTACCTAAAAAGCGCAACAAGTAGAGAGATGACAAAACATCGCACCTAGCAACTATGGAAGACATTTTTCCATCCACTATATGAGGTTCTTAGACACGTGCCACACCCGATGATATTGATCATTGCTGACAATGCTGATTCGGCAGGTGTTTGGATAGACGCACTGAAACGCCGTTCCATAAAAAGTATCCATCTCCGTTACGGAGCACAGACCCAGGAACTCATGTTACCTGAAGCAGACCGCTTCGACCTCGTCTTGATTGACAGTTATCTAGAGAGTGAAAAGGCGCTCTGGGTCTGTAGTTTAGTCCGTTCCAAATGTGACAAGCCAATACTGCTGATCACGCAGGAAGAGGATGAGCGTTATCTCTTAAGTGCCTATCAAGCAGGTGTTGATGAATGTATCGTGACACCGATTAGCGTCTTACTCTTCTTGGCAAAAATTTCAGTGTGGCTACACCGAGCAGTTGTCGCAACGTATGAGAATGAAGAGATCAGTGCATCGGGACTACGCCTCGATCCAAAAACGCGGCAAGTGTTCATGCCTGATGGGAGAACGATAAAACTATCCTTGCTCGAATTTCGGCTACTTCGCCTGCTTATGGCGAATGAAGGACGAGTTTTGGAATCAGAGTTCTTGTTGAGCCATGTATGGGTCCGCAATTCGGAGGGAGACAGAAGGTTGCTGACAAACCTCATTTACAGGTTACGGCAGAAATTTGAAGCAGATCCTTCGCACCCCAGTCATATTCGAGTGATGACTGGGCAAGGATATGTATGGGATCCCAGTGGAGGTAAGGAGTAGATTTCCTCGTTAACTGCACGACAGCAGTAAAAAAGCCTAGTCAACGATCCCTGGGATAGTGGCTAGGCTCCTCGCAGTCGGGATGAGAGGATTTGGGCCTCCGACCTCATCGTCCCGAACGTGTGCGCGGCCAAGCTGCGCTACGCCCCATTCTGCTAGATGTTTCAATTCTTCTTAACGGGCGGCTTGCCTGTCTTGCTCAACACCTCAAACCAATCGAAGACCTTCGGATGACTAGACTTCAACCACTCCGGATCCGTGTTATAGAGGGAGAACGCTTCCGCAAAAAATTCCACGTTAGGGTCCTTCAGCGCGTACGGAGTGAACGGCAGGATCCCCTCGTCCTTCACGAACTTGTTGAATATCGCTATAGCCCCTGCCCTATTCGCCACTACGTGTCCAAGCTCGTGCGTAAAAGTCATGATGTCAATAGGGCGAACACCGGCTGCTCCGCCAAGGAAACGGACTGATGCATGCTCCCCTGCTGCATCGAAAATAACGACTGTGTTCTGCTGGCCGGACGTTACGGTTACGCCCTGATCCTTGGGGCGGGGTTCAAACTTGCGGCTTGTTTTATTGAATACGATGTGTGTATCTTGCCGCACCAAGCGTGTTTCCTTGAGTTGGCGCAGAATGTTTTCGCTCATCGATTCTAATGAAATCTCGGCCAGCTTCAACTCTTCCGGCGTAAAATGCTTCAAGCCAACCAGTTGCTCCCGATTCCAACCAAATTTCTTGAGGCGCTCCTTACCCTCGTCAGCATCAAGGACGAAGATGCGATAATTATCCTTGAACCAGCCGGGCCTACCGACCTCTACCTCAAGAGACTTGTTTGCACTCTCACGCAACTCGACTACAGATTCGCCTTCGGCTTTAATTTGAGGATAGCGCTTGCGCAACCAAGATTTGAGTTTCTTCGGCTCATCGGCGTTGGATTCGTATCCTGTGACAGACGCAATGTCCAAACGGTTCGGGTCGAGCTTCGCTTCCCGTCCTTCCTCGCCTATGCGCTCTACATCCACATCATTGTTCTGGCGAAAGCGGAGCGTATAGAAGATTCGTTTCTTTGTCCCCATAACAGTGATAGTCGTATCCACTTCAGCATCACGGGTACCCATTCTGAAATAACCCCAGATCGAATACTTCAATGGGACTGCTTCTTCCTTCGGCACTTTTCCAAGCGTCACCTTGCCGAGACGATCATTCTTGAGCGGATCGGGTTGCTCTTGTATTCGCTCTAGAAGCACATCCCCTCCGTCCTTGCTGTGATAGTCTGGTGGAAGCCACATCTGTGTGAGATCAAAGTCCTTTCCCAGCAACTCGATACTCAGGTCGATGATTTGCCCTTTCTCGTCCTTGCTTCCTCTGATAATGAACGGTGTCTCACGTTTGGAAACTACCTTGCCTTTCTGCTCGGCTGTTCTGGTGATGACTATCTGCATGAAAGAACGGCCCTGTCTCTCAATCCAGTAAAAGATCTGCTTCTCTTCATCGGGGTGCCGCTCCCAATACCCGATCGCATCGCCTTGCGGAAAGCCTTCATGGTGATAGTGCAACTGTGTCAAATCCTCACCAATCGGCTTGGCTAATTTAGAGGGTTTCTTTTCGTGGCCTGTGGGAGGAGTGGACGCATACGTCACTACACCTGTAGGATGTTCTGCTTGAAAGCGAATCGTAACTAAACCCTTAGTCTGATTCGCCCCCTGAGGGCTGAAAACGAATTGGTACAGAACTTCTCCCGGCTGCTTTTTCTCCGGGCGCGCCAAGGATGGTATCTGGACGTGCTTGACCTGATCCAGGGTCAATGTGGTTGGGTCAGGCCGGACCCGCCACAGCGCTGCCATAACCGCATCCCGCTCCTCTTCATCCTTGAAACGTTCGGCCGTCTCGGCCGAGATCGAAATCTGGAAGAGACGGCCGACACGGTCCAGCCAAAAGCTGACACGGCTCCACTCCTCCATGTTGGTCTGATCCAACACGGCAGTATCTGTCTCGAAACGTCGAGGCGGTTGTGGTGCGGTCGGGGCTGGTTGTTTCGCGGGCTGGCGCGCTAAGGCTAGCCGGTCTGTCTTTTGCTGCTGCACGACATGCGTCAGCTCATGAGCAATTAGCTGCTGTCCCGCGTGCGTTTCTGGCGCGAACTGCCTGGCAGCAAACACGATATCGTGTCCGACCGTGTAGGCATCAGCATTTAGGTTTCGCGCCGATATCTCTGCGGCAGTACCAGAATGCACCCGTACCCTGGAGAAGTCGTAGGCGAACCTCTGCTCCATAGCAGAGCGCGTGGCAGCATCAAGCGGTTGCCCAGGTGATCGTAATACTTGGTGGACGATGGGTGGTACTACGGTGTCTCCCAAGCCATCTGCCTCGACGTGCTTTGTCTGCACCTGACCAACTCCCTGTCCTGACTGCTTCGTCTGACACTGGGGGCAGCCTCCAGCGCAGGCGCGCTGGAGCTGTGGCTCGGACACGCACATCACCTGTACGGCGATGCGGTCTGCTTCCTGCTCATACGCGTCTCCCGGCTGAGTGACAGCTAATTTCGTCCGTATTGTTCTTAGCGCGGGAGAATATCTGGGAAGCTGGCTAAAATCTTGCCCAAAGCTAGATGATGTCGTTCCGATCATTCCGGTTTTGGGTTCTTCAGCATGAGTTTGTAGCAGCCCCAGCACGGCTTGATTTCCAACTGTGCGCTGCAATTGAAGCATCGAGTTCAGCTTACGGCTTTGTCCAGCGTGTGCCCGACCAGACGTCGCGGACTCGGTAGACGCTGTCTGCCGAGTAGTCTGGGATTTCTCTGCGAATGTGCGCATGGTTCATATCCTTCGCTTCGAAGCCGAATATCCTCTGGACACACCCTTCCGTCTACATCAACACCCTACGTAATTATACAGCCAAGTTCAGTAGAATGTCATGGGTGGAAATCTAGGCAAACAGAAGCACAACTTTGGATACTCTAATTTAGCCTGGCAACGAGTGAAATTTGTTGCCGTACATAGTTGCCAAGCAACAAAAAAGGCCTCGTTACCAACCGTTATCGGCTGAAAACAAGACCTATTTCGTCACCTCTGCCACCAGTAACACCAGCACTGAGAGGGCTTGCAGTCGGGGCGAGAGGATTTGAACCTCCGACCTCGTCGTCCCGAACGACGCGCGCTGCCAAGCTGCGCTACGCCCCGAAACTGTATCTAGTAGTATAGCCCACTGGCTCTGAATATTCCAAATTTGGGCTTGACAAACCACTAACTGCAAGCCAAAATACAGTTGGCGCGTGTTGCTTCCTATGCTATAATTGCCCCAAACTGGTTTGGGTAGTCACCTTTGCTCTGCAACACTGTAGCATTTACACATCCTCCAATCGCTACAAACTCGGCGGCAAGTTATAAGAACCAGCAGGTATAGGTAGCCTTTATTGGCATGTTCGCCCAGAGCAAGGGCGCTGTACGAAATGGACTTAACATGATCGAAGTAACGATTGATAGTATCCGTGTTAGCTTGATGTCACAACACCGGATTGTCGTTCTCAAAGAAGAGAGTGGTGCTCGTTTCCTCCCCATTTGGATTGGACCTTTTGAAGCCGATGCGATTACGCTTCAACTCCAAGGGATCGACGCTCCGCGCCCGCTCACCCATGACCTGCTTAAGACGGTCATTGAAACACTGGGCGGTGAAGTGTTGCACATTGTCATTAGTGGGTTAGAGAAGAATACCTACTTTGCGCGTATCGTTCTCGATGTCGATGGCGATACCGTAGAAGTTGATAGCCGCCCCAGTGATGCCATTGCCTTGGGTGTACGTGTCAATGCGCCCATCTATGTGGCAGATGAAGTGATGGAGCAGGCAGGGCTGCAACCCGAAGAAGAGATCAGCCTCGCCGAAGGCGCTACCCCCAAGACACAGCATGCCACGGGCGATGACGAAGAGGAAGAAGATTTAGGCGTCTTTACCGATTTTGTTGAAGGATTAGATCTGGACAGCTTGCTGGGCAACTAATTTGCACAGCCTTCCACACTAAATCGTTGAAAGACGGCGAAGCCACCTTAGTGGCATCGCCGTCTTTGCGCCTGCCGACCTTATCCACAGCCAGTAGCCCATCCCCGATTCTGGTCGATTCACCAGCAGCGCGGGGATGTTGTCGTTTTATAAAATCAATAAAATGTCGTTTGGTAGAATTTAGAGGGGCCCACAAAGCGGCTTGTAGAGGAGGTACGCATGGACTATCCCATGCAAAACGGCTACAACGAAACACCCGCGGTGCCGCTCAAAAGCGTACCCGCCAACATTGAAGCCGAGCGCGCCGTCTTGGGCGCATTGATGATTGACCCCGACGCTATTATCAAGGTCGCCAACTTCCTACGTCCTCAGGACTTCTATCGCGAACGTCATGGCTGGATCTACGACGCGATGGCTTCGCTCAACGAGCGTCACGAGCCGCTGGACTTTGTCACGCTTACCGATGAGTTGGAACGTCGCGGGCAGCTCGAAGATGTGGGCGGCCCCGCCTATCTCACCGATCTGATCAGCAGCACACCCACCGCCATCTATGTGGACCACTACGCCCGCATCGTCGAGCGTACTGCCGTATTGCGCCGCCTCATCTCGGCAGCAGGCAAGATCGCGGAACTGGCCTATGATGAAAGCCAGGATATGGATGAGGTGGTGGATCGTGCCGAGCAGATCATCTTTGGCATTAGCGAAAGCCGTATCCACCGCGACCTCACACCCATCCGTGCCATCATCTCCGATGTCGTCGAGCGTATCGACTTCCTGACGCGCCACCGCGACACGCTGATGGGTGTACCCACAGGCTTTACCATGCTCGACCGTCTCTTGGGTGGGTTGCAAAAGAGCGACTTGCTTATCCTTGCCGGTCGTCCAGGCATGGGCAAATCCTCATTTGCGCTCAGCATCGCGCTCAACGCCGCCCGCCGCAGCAATGCGCGCGTGGCTGTCTTCAGCTTGGAGATGAGCAACGACCAGCTTGTCCAACGTCTCCTTTCTATGGAAACAGCCATCGACAGCCATCGCCTGCGCATGGGCGACATCAGCGAGGAAGAATGGCCGATCTTGATGGAAGCGGCCAATATGCTTGGCACCGCGCCAATCTTTCTTGATGACACGCCCGCGGCCAGCGTCAATGACCTGCGTACCAAAGCGCGGCGTCTCTATGCCGAACATGGGCTGGACCTCATCCTCATCGACTATATGCAGTTGATGACTGGTGCATCTGGCGGCGGTGGACGCAGCGAAAATCGCCAACAGGAAATCTCCTACATCAGCCGTTCGCTCAAATCACTGGCGCGTGAATTAAACGTGCCCGTCATCGCCCTCAGCCAGCTTTCGCGTGCAGTCGAAGCACGCTCGGACAAGCGTCCCATGCTCTCCGATCTGCGCGAATCTGGGAGCATCGAGCAAGACGCAGATGTGGTATTATTCATCTATCGAGAAGATTACTATGTGGAAGATTCGGACCGGCAAAATATTGCAGATGTGCTAGTGGCAAAACATCGCCACGGCTCTACCGGCAATGTCAGCCTCTACTTCCGTAAAGAATTAACCCAGTTCCGCGACCTGGAAATCCAGCGTACCGAGCTGGAATATTAAGTAGAGAAAAATCATGCCTAACATCGCCGGCTTTATCGGCTTCCCAGATACAAAACTGCGCCCGGTCATCATTCCCGACCTCTTTTTCACAGACCTGTTGCCACAGATCGATGACCTGGCCGAACTCAAGTTGACCTTGCACTGCTTTTGGCTGCTCAATGAGAAGAATGGCGACTATCGCTATTTGCGCGGCGAAGATCTACGCAGCGACCGTAGGCTGCTTGACAGTTTAACACTGGACAGTGAACTACGCACGCCCCAAGCTGCCCTAGAAGAAGCTCTCTCACGCGCCGTAGCGCGCAAC
>CAMPHP010000071.1 GCA_946885925.1 uncultured Litorilinea sp. | reverse complement strand
CACCGAGAGAGTCCCCGGCTTCCTCGAAGGTGCAAGCGCTCGAAGGTGCAAACGCTCCCTGCTATTTAGATTCCTTGGTGACGGGTTGGAAGAGGGAGAGATATTCTCCATAGCCTTCGGCTTCCAGCCGGTCAACCGGAATAAAGCGCAATGAAGCCGAGTTCATGCAATAGCGCAGACCCGTGGGCGCAGGGCCATCGTCAAAGACATGGCCCAAGTGGGAATCGCCATGCTTGGAGCGCACCTCATTTCGCTCCATCCACAGCTTATGGTCGCTGCGAGTGACAATGTTTTCGTCTTCCAGCGGGCGCGTAAAGCTAGGCCAGCCAGTACCAGAATCGTATTTGTCAAGCGAGCTAAAGAGTGGTTCGCCCGACACAACATCAACATAGATCCCTGCTTCGTGGTTATCCCAATATTGGTTCCGGAAGGGCGCTTCAGTGCCTTCGTGCTGGGTTACCTTATATTGTTCTGGCGTCAGCTTCTCGCGAAGTTCTTTGTCTGAAGGCTTTTGATATTCCTGAGTCATAGAGTCTCTCCTGTTGAACTCTCGCGTGGATTGGATCGCATCACTGCGATCATCGCGGTATGGATGAGGATAGCATGGAGCCGCCGGTTGTTCGGCTGGCGTGCTTACGTTTGGTGTTCATACAAAGTAAAGCTAGGCGCGATTCTGCTCCATCCAGCGCACAGCATAATCAACGAGCGGGCGCTGGGGCATGAGCAGCGCTGTTGCCTGACCAACTTTGCCTTGGTTCTGCAAGCACGTTTCGCGGGCGAAGTTGTCACCGATCTGCACAAAATCATCATTATTTCCTTCTAATGCTTCATATTCAACCCAATGGCGTTGCCCATCTATGAGAATCGGGGACGCATGGCGTTCGATTCGCCTGCTAGGATAGGATGCACGTGTTTCGGCCAAGTGGAGCGAACTGTTGTTGCCATGGCCCACACCCAACAGGAGCACACTGCCATGCAGATCATAGATTCTCGCCAGCGGTGAGTCCTCACCCAACGGCGATTCTAATAAATGATTGGCTGTAATTGTGGCTGCATGCTTGCCCCAAGCAGCAAAAGACGTTACAGGATGGCTGCTTCGCAGCGTGCCATTTTGTTTGCGGAAGGTTTCGGGAATAAGCCCCATTTTGCGCGTTGGCGTCAGATCCGGCATGAAGGGGGGCATCTCTTGGCGGATCGGTTCCCACCAACTCGGTGGTACAGGGGGATTTCCCCAACCAGCGGGGTCGGTTAGATCGCCTGTAATGGTGGGCATCACCAGCGTACCCTCTGGCCCCAAGACCGTTTCAAGCGCCAGAATCACGGCTTGCGCTCCGCCAATGACCCACGGGGCAATGGCTTTCATTGAGCTATGAACGATCAGGGTCATGCCAGGGACGACACCGAGCGCACGCAAATTGGCCGTAAGTGAACTGACTGTGGGAGGAATGAGAGGTGCTTGCTCACCGGACATGGGCTGGCTTCTCCAGAGATGCGAATCGGTTAACCCACCAGATACCAACAACCATATTTATCAACAATCACATTTATCAACAATCATATAAGGCGAACCGCTCATGTTGAAAATTCAGTCGGTTGAGAGTTTTGTACGCGACCAGCGGATCGGGTTGGTGCGCGTGCGTACGGAAGCAGGAGATGAGGGCTGGGGGCAGTTTGCGCCCAGCCATGCCGATATTACGGCGCTGGTGCTGCACCGGCAGGTCGCGCCTGTGGCTTTGGGCATGGATGCCAACGAGCCGGATGCGATTTCTGACGCGGTGATGGCGGCTACCTATAAGTTCCCTGGGACCTATGTCTGTCGGGCACTGGCTGGTTTGGATACGGCGATCTGGGATCTGCGCGGGAAAGTCGCTGGCAAGAGTGTCTGCGAGTTGTTAGGCGGCACGCCTCGCCCCTTTCCTGTCTATGGCTCCTCCATGCGCCGCGATACTACGCCGGAAGAAGAGGCAGAACGGCTGGTGCGCTTGCGCGACACTCACGGTTTTCACGGCTTTAAGATAAAGATCGGCAAGCGTATGGGCTATGATGTGGATGAATGGCCGGGGCGCACCGAGGCGCTGATCCAGGTCACGCGCAAGGCTCTTGGCGACGAGGTTACGCTGCTTGCCGATGGTAACAGTGGATTCCAGCCCAAACGAGCGATTGAAGTGGGGCGCTTGATGCAGGAGCAGAACTTTAGCCATTTTGAAGAGCCTTGCCCCTACCCAGAATTGGAATGGACCGCGGAGGTTGCCGCGGCGTTGGAGATCCCGGTGGCAGGTGGTGAGCAGGATTATGACTTGAAACAGTGGGAGCGAATGGTCGCCCTGCGCGCCGTGGACATATGCCAGCCGGACATTTGCTATGTGGGCGGGCTAACGCGTGCGCTGCATGTGGCAAAGCTGGCGCAGGAGGCTGGGCTGCCCTGTGTGCCCCACTCGTCAAACCATTCGTTGGTGATGGTCTTTACCCTGCACATGATGGGTGCAATCCCCAATGCAGGTCCGCATGCGGAGTTTTCGGTGGAACCACAACAGGCAGTGACTGGCTATTATGTTCCGAAGCTGCAAGTGCAAGCGGGTAAGGTACAAATTCCAGAGGGGCCAGGGTGGGGCGTGACAATCGAGCCAAACTGGTTGGCGCAGGCTGAACGTCTGGTGAGTGAGAGGAAGGGGTAGGTAAGAGAGTAAGGGGTAGGTCACGCAGAGACGCAGAGGGGGGAGAGTTGCTGGTTTGCATCTCTTCTCCGCGCCTCCGCGTCTTGGTGTGAAACTTTTTACATGAACTACGTAGGACTACGCTTTGCGGCTGGACAGGAACTCATTGGCTTCCTGCTCGGCACGGGCACGGGCATAGCCATAGCGGGTTTGCAGCAAACCAACGAACTTGTCGTAATCACCCTCGATCTTGGTGATGTCGTCGTCGGTCAGTTGGCCCCACTTCTTCTTCATTTCGCCCTTGATTTGGTTCCATTGGCCCTTCAGAATATCACGGTTGACAGCCATTCCGCCTGTCTTGGATTGGCCAGCCGTCGTAGTCGAAGTGCCACTGGTTGTGCTGCTCATCGTTGCGCTTCCGCTGGTGGATGAGCCACTCGCAGGCTTGTTGCTCATGGTGGCGCTCGTGTTGGATGCGCCACTACCAGATGTTCCTGTGCCAGATGTTCCTGTGCCAGATGTTCCTGTGTTAGATGTTCCTGTAGATGTCTCGGCGGTAGACGTGCCGGCCTTGGGCGAGCCGTTGGCGGTCAATTTATCTGGGTCGATACCAGCTTCTTGCGCAGCACTGCGAGCTTCTTCCTTAGTCTTGGATACGGCCTTTTCAACCACGGGGCGCAGTTCGGATTGGGCAGTCTGTGCAACTTCCTTGCCTGTTTCCTTAATGTCGCTCACCAGCTTGCGTGCGGTATCCTCTAGCTCAGGACGAAGTTCCTCGGCAACGTTTTGGGCGTGAGCCTTGGCACTCTCCAAGGCTTCTTGGCCCTTTTCCATGACCTGGTCGCGCATTTCGCCAAAGGCACGATTTTCTGTGCGTGTTTGCGGCAGAAGAATCGCCAGGGCTGCACCCGCGGCAAGTGCCACAAGGCCATAGGTGAGCGGGTTGTCCTCTAGGTTGCGTATGACTTGCTGACCACGGCGTTGACCCTCATAGCGTGCCCGGTCTCTCCACTCCTGAGCACGATAGCCAGTGCGTTGTAGCTCATACTTTGCCTGGTCGGTCAACTCACTTGCCTGGTGTCGTACACCACCCGCAGTATCACTGGCGCGATCTGTTACGCCGCCAACACGTTCTTTAACATCTTGGGTCATGTTGCTGACACGCTCCTTAATCTCATGCCCTATCTCGCCCACACGTTCCTTTGCCTCGTGGGTCATATCGCCAACGCGCTCTTTGACATCTTCAACGCGCTCCTTGACCTCACCAACTGTCTCTTTGACCGCGCCGGTAGCGCTTGCCATTCGTCCGGAACCGCGTTCTTGCTCATCGCTCCAGCGCTGCTGATAGCCTCGGCCCTGCTGATAGTCCCATCCCTGGTCAAAGTCCCGACCCTGCTGATAGCCCCGACCCTGCTGATAGCCCCGGCCCTGCTCATAACCCCGTCCCTGGTCATAGGTGCGGGCGCTGCTGAACTCGTTATAGCCGGCGCTAGATACTCCCGCGTAGGAGGGGCTGCTATAGCTGGCATATTCATCGTTGAGATATTCATCATCGACGAAACTGCCTCGGCGCTCCGCATAGCGGCCGCGGCTTTGTGGGCCGCGCCGTGCTTCGCGCGCAAAGTAGCGGCGGCGATCCTCTTCCCAACTGTCGCCATGTGAGCGGGATTTGCTGCCACCGGCAAAGCTCTCTAGGATCAGCCAGCCAATACCCACCCCGACGAGTGCCGCTGGCAATGGATTGCGGCGGGCAGCCTCGGCAACGGAGGTTGTAATATCATCTTTGTGCGAGCGCACATAATCGGACATTTGATTGGCTGTATCCGACAAGATCTCTTGCACCGTTTCTTGCGCCTGCTGCTTGAGCCGGTTTGGGTCCAGGCGAGCTTGAAGCTGGTCGATCTTGGCACCTACTGCTTGGCGAGTCTGATCGATTTCGGCCTTGATTTCTTGTGGGTCATCGCTAGAATCCGTTCTACCGTTTCGCTCTGCATTGGGAGTGGTTCTACCATTTTGATCTGCATCGCGATCCGATAGCGAGCTTGCATAAGAGGTGTTTCGGGTCATGACAGTTTCTCCTTTGCCATTTGGGCGTCACTCTTCAGTGAGGACACCGTCTTGCGTGGAACTAAATTCACGTTCTGAAGTTGATTCTTGCCACTGTTGAACATGATCCAACCGATGACGGCAACCACTAGGCCGACGACTGCTGCGCCAAGCCACATGTTGTCCCACCATTCACCTAGCGCGATGGCTATGGCAAAAAGGATCAAGATTAGACCAGCATAGGCCACCATGCCGCCAGCCGCCAGCATCCCGCCAGCCGCGGCACCTTCTTTGATATTCTCCTGCAATTCGGCCTTGGCTAGTGCTACTTCTTTACGTACTAATTCCGAGATGTCGTCGGTCAATCCAATGACGAGGTCACTGAGCGAAGGCTCGTTATCTGTGGTCGTGACCGCCGTCGTTCGAGAATTCGTTGGCCGGGTTTCAACCTCTGGTCTTACATCGTTCATGTAGCCTCTCCCCCTTCACGCGAATTGGGGTCTTTCGATTCAGCCTGCTTGGAGATTTCGCTCGGCGGGAGGTCATCTTGACGATCCCGATTGGCGGCTTGGGTCTCGCCTTGGCCGAATTCCTGACCAAATCGCTGATCTCGTTGTTGGTCGAAACGTTCGGGGTGTTCTGTGCGGAATTGCTCGCCTTGTCCCTGCTGGCCTTGTGAGAAGGATTGGTCATAGCGAGGGGCGTTGCCCTGGCTATAGCTTCGGGTATAACCACGGTCATACTCTTGTTCGTAGCTCTGGCTGCGGCCCTGACCGTAGTATTGCGGCTCAATGCTCTGGGCGTACTCGGTGGTGCTATAGTCGCCGTAGTCAGTGCCATAGCTCCGCCCATATTGCTGGCCCCTGTACTGCTGGCCCTCATATTGTTGGCCTCCATATGGTTGGCCGTATTGTTGGCCATATTGTTGGCCGTAGTACTCGCCATATTGGCCGTAGGGCCCGTCTTGGTTGCGTGGGTCATACTGGGCATAGGAGCGGCTTGACGGGCGGCGGCTGCTCTTGAGGAAACGGCCAATCAAGAAGCCCGCTGCCAATGCCCCGACCACAAACACTTCGGGCTGGCGGTAGGCGAGTTGCTTGGCTTCATCCATCAGTGAGCCAATATCGCGGTTGCGTAGGGTCTCGGAAAACTTGTCCAGTTGACCAGCAAGGCTGTCCGTATATTGTGCCAATGTACTTTCGTCGCGCCCAGCCAATTCTTGGCCTGCTTGGCGAAGTGCCTGGGCTACCCCTTCGACCCGTTGTGCCGCCATTTCCTTTTGCTCACCCAAGAACTGGGTTGCTTGCTCCTGAGCTTCGCTCGTTACGTTTGAAACCTGGCTCTTGAGTTCCTGTTTTGCGTTGTTTACAGCACCCTTGGCCTCATCCATTACCTGGCTGCCTGTCTGCTTGATCTCGCTGGTGACAGATTGGCCGCTTTGGCTGCCCGATGCCCCTGTGCTGGTTGGCGTTGGTTGATCGGCACGCGATTTACCACCATTGACCGAAGTCGGCATGTTGGTTTTACCTTGGTTTTGGTCCGTCATAGTAGCTCCTCCATATTGTCCGTTCATCGCTTCGTGGCTCATCCCGTGCCGTGGATTTCGGGGGTGTTTGCTCCAAACGGGTGAGCTTGATAGTCCTACTATGAGCTAAATCTTAGGATTTATAAATAGAACGATACATAACAAAAGGTTATAGAAATAGATAGATATTGTCCGAGGATTGTAGAGGCTTTTGTAACTGAGTGCGGGTGGAAGTATAGGATGCAAAAATGGGCTGTTTGCGGTAGCATAGAGGCTTGAATAGTGAGTCACTTTGTCTCACACAGAGATACAGATATCTCTGCTCCTCAACGTGACTTACTGTCTTTGTGAGCTAGAAAGTTTTCCTCAATGCAGTTGACCCTCCAGCAGCAAGCGGTTGTCAATCACAATTATGGGCCTGCCTTGGTCTTTGCTGTGGCGGGCGCAGGCAAGACAACTGCGCTGGAACATCGAATTGCGCGCTTGGTGCGTGAAGGAATCTTTGCCCCGCGCCGCATCTTGGCTGCAGCGTACAACCTTGCTGTCAAACAAGAGCTAGAGACGCGGCTAGACGCTTTTCCTGGTGGCAATCAGGTGCAGGTGATGACGCTGCACGCGCTGGGGCTGCGTGCGGTGCGGCTGGCGTGGGAGGCGGGGCTGCTGCCTCATTTGGCGCGCAATGCCTTTGAGCAGATGGGCAATGCTCACGATCTTGTGCTCAATGCCACGATTGCCGAAGCGCGCCGCCACAAGGTCGCCTACCAGCGCGAGCTAGATAGCTTGGACCGCACTGACTTTCTTACTTGGCTGAGCGGGTGCAAGGGCAACTTACTCTATCCAAAGCTGGCGGATCTGCCACCCGCGCTGCGCCAGACAGGGCAGGTACAGCGCGCCACGGCTCCAGCGCAAACACCCTGGTATCTTGATCTGTGGCAGCTTATGGAGAGTGTGCAGCAGGCGATGGGGTTGATTGGCTTTGATGACCAGCTTCGTTTGGGATGGGAGGTGCTTGTCAGCCAGCCTGCCATCCTTGCCCACCTGCAACAGAGCTTTGATTGTGTCTTGGTGGATGAATTTCAGGATGTCAACCGCGCGCAGTATCTAATCCTGGACATGATCACCGCACCCCACCGCAACTATATGGTGGTGGGCGATGATGACCAGACGATCTATGAATGGCGCGGGGCCAATCCCCACTTCATCCTCAACTTTGCCAAGGAGTACCAGGCTCAACTCTATGTGATGGGCGAAAACTTTCGCTGCCAGGCAGAACCGCTCGTCTTGGCAAATGCGGTCATCCGCCACAACCGCCAGCGATATCCCAAACAATTACAACTGACGCAGGGGTTGGGAGGCACGACCGAGATTCTTCACAGCCCCAACCGGCAGGCGATGGGCCATGCGATTGTCACGAAGATTCGCACCCTGCTCTCTGAAGGGGATCGCTTGCATGACATGGCTGTTTTGGTGCGGGCGAAGGCGCAAACGCCACCTGTGGAACTGGCATTAATTCAGGCCAAAATCCCCTATGAGGTGGTGGGGAGCGAGCCATTCTATGCGCGGTGGGAGGTGCAGACCTTTATTGCCTATTGCCGGTTAGCGTTGTTCGAGCTTCAGTTGCAAAAGGGTAAACAGCTTTCCCGCAGCGAGGCCGATCTGCTTGTGGAGAATTGGGAGCAGGTCTATCGCCATCCCAAACGCTATATCGGTCAAAGCGAGGCGCGGCAGATTGGCGAAATGTTGGCACAGGGGCGCGCGCCGCTGTCCGTTGTGCTTGGGCAAATTGAGATGGCGGATAAACCCTGGATACAGGCGCGGCTTGCTGAACTGTCGCAGTTGTTCCAGTGGTTGAGCAGTGCCCTGCCAGGAGGCAGCCGCGCCGAACGGACAGCCCACGCTATCTTGCAGAAGCTTGACCGGCGCTTGGGCTATTGTGCTTATCTGGAAGAGCGCGGCACCCGCTCAGAGTCGGGTGTGGATGAGGCGGAGAATGTCAGGCAGTTTATCGAGGAGGCCAAAGGGCGAGGCAGTCTACGTGATTATCTAGTCTATCTCAAGCAGTTGGGTGAGGAACAGGCTGCACAACAAGCGGCTGCCAAAGGCAATTTGCTGACCATTCGCACCATTCACAGTGCCAAGGGGCTGGAATGGCCTGTGGTGATTCTGCCGTCGTGTGATGATGGCAATATACCTCACCGTAAGAGTGACAATGCCGAGGAGGAGCGGCGGCTGCTCTATGTGGCATTGACCCGCTCGCGCCGCGACCTCTATATTTATCATTTGGCCCTAACGCCTACTTCATTCTTGGTGCAGGCAAAGTGGGCAACCATTCTGAAAAGTGTGGCGCAGATTCGCAGCGCGTTGAGCAAGCCGCCTGCTACTTGGAGCCTGGATGAACTGTGGGCGGTGAGCATTGCTGTGCCGCAGTTGGGATTGTTGGACTATTTACAGGGGTGGCATCGCTGGCCGCGTGGGGGGCAGCACGAGGTGGCGCAGACGGTTTGTGCCTTTTTCCAGCGCGTGGAAACGATGGGGCTGTCGCGCCAGCTACGGCTGCCCGACACAGCAGTCAGCGCATGGCGCGCCTGGCTAGAACCTGGCACGCCTGTAGGTCAGATTGAGATCGCAGGCCTGGATGCGTGGTTGAGCAAACAACGGCAAGGCACGATAAAAGCACCCCCGCCGCGCAGCCAACCCACCGTGGCAATTCCCGCCAAGAAAGCTGCACGCTCCTGGCAAGTCTATGACGAGGTGCGCCATCCCCAGCATGGTAAGGGGATCGTGGTCTCGACCACTACCACACAGCACGGGCGCGAGCTAAAAGTCCAATTTGTCGATGGCAGCTTGCATAACTTCCGCGAAGATGATCCCATATTGCAGGGGGTATGAGAGTCTCTCATTCCGTGTGCGATACGCCCGATGCATGAGGGCTTCGCAAAAGTCATAAAGGCTGAGCGGTAAACGCAGGGCAAGCCGCAGAATACCTAGACAAAAGGTATCTGCGGCTTTTTGTTTGCTTGTGAGGCAACGCCCTGCAACCGATTGATAGATGGTTGCGTACTGTTTTGTACGCAGGGTTTGTACGCAGGGTTTGTATGCAGGGCTGTTGCCTCGCACTGTATGCGAATGTCAACAATTGGCTATTGTCGACAGTTGATATAGTCAACTGTCGCTTTCCGCCTGATGTGCTAGCTGCTTCACGGTTATAGGATATAGAAGCGCAACAGGTCAAGCAACTCAGGTGAGCGTGCAATCTGTAATTGAAGGAAGAATGATGTCAGGGA
>CAMPHP010000070.1 GCA_946885925.1 uncultured Litorilinea sp. | reverse complement strand
CACGTTCTGTGTCACTGGCATTGGTGGCGGAATTGCGTTCCCGCCTGGACGAAAGTGCCATTGCACGCTTGGAGATTGGGGGAAGCTTGCGCCGCTGGAAGGAGAGCATTGGCGATGTGGATATTTTAGCCGTCAGTGCCACACCTCAAGCTGTGATGGATGCCTTTTGTACCTTGCCCCAAGTGAGTGATGTGGTGGGTAAGGGCGATACTAAGAGCAGCATTATCTTGGGTTCGGGGTTACGCGTAGATTTACGCGTGGTCGAGGCTCACCATTGGGGCGCGGCGTTGCAGTATTTCACGGGCAACAAGGAACACAACGTTGCATTGCGTGATATAGCGCTTAAACAGGGGTGGAGCCTTAACGAGTATGGGCTGACCGCCACTGGCAGTGGTAAGGCTCCGGAGGGTGAGCAGAAATTTTTTACAGAAGAGGCAGATCTCTATGAATTTCTGGGTTTGGAATGGATACCCCCGGAACTGCGTGAGAATCGCGGTGAGATTGCCGCTGCACGCGCGCGCAAGTTGCCTAAGCTGATTGAGATCGGTGACATTCGGGGAGAACTTCACGGTCATTCTACCTGGAGTGATGGCACTGCTCTAATTGCCGATATGGCTGCTGCGGCACAGGCGCGCGGCTATAGCTATTGGAATGTCAGTGATCACAGCCAGGGGCTGGGCATGGTCGGTGGGTTGGACCCGGCACGCGTGGCGGCCCAGGCTGAGGAGATTGCCAAGCTTAACGCCCAGTACGAGGCAGAGGGATTAGATTTCCGCTTGCTGCGCGGGATTGAGGTTGAAATTTTAGCCGATGGTTCGCTGGGATTGCCAGATGAGGTGTTGGCGCAGTTGGATGTTGTGGTCGCCAGTATCCACTCTGGGTTACGCCAGGATCGGGAGACGATCACGGCGCGCTGCTTAAAGGCGATTCGCAATCCACATGTAGATATTTTGGGCCATGCCACAGGGCGCATGATTGAGGTACGACCCCCTTCTGAGCTGGATATGGAGCAGGTGTTGCAGGCTTGTGCTGAGACAGGCACTGTGATCGAGATCAACGCGCATCCCTCCCGGTTAGACATTAATGATGTCTATGCACGGCGGGCGTTGGAAGTGGGCTGTAAGTTGGCGATTAACTCTGATGCCCATGCGCGGAATGGCATGGACATTATGGAGTATGGGATTGGCACGGCACGGCGAGGCTGGGTCCAGGCAAGTGACGTGGTGAACACGTATCCACTGGCGGAAATGTTGATGATGCTGAAAGACAAGCGCTCAGCGTAATAAGGCATCATCGTTGTTTATACTGTTTACACTATTTTTTCATCTTTTTTTATCTTTTTTACCTATTCTTATTCCATGCACAACCACACAAGGCACGCGGAGGAGCGATGACGAAGCAAGCGCGCGGGGGCAATCGCAATGGACGACGGAGGGATCCAAATCAAGATGTACAGCCGTGGCTGGGATGGGTTGCGGCCTTGTTAGTGGTAGTCATTGTGGTGGTTGCTGTAGCGATGGGCATGGAACGTACGGGCAATCAGCGTAACGCCGAGGCCGAAGTGCGGATGACACCGCTTGTAGGCGGCATGGCCTTGCCTGCAACGACGGAGACCGCCAGCGGTGAGCCGGAGGTTGCCGAGGTGACTCCGCTGCCTGCGGCGGTGACTGATACTGCGACAATCAGCGACAGTGTGGCTATGTCAGGTACAGAGATGATGACCGGTACAGTAGAGATGACCTCGACAAATGCTTTATCAGAGTCCGTATTGGTGACGGCAAGTAACGATGTGACCAACACGGCTGAAGTCACCGGTTCCGATGGCGTTAGTGTTACAGATGAGGTCAGCGTTACTGACGAAGTGACCGTAACCGTTGATGTAACGTCTGAGACGGATGCCGCTGTAGAGGCAACCGGAGAAGTAACTGCCGGAGCAACCATTACAGAGGAAGTTACGCCGTCCCCCACGGAGCCTCCGGCCCCGCGTCCCACAGCGACGCCTCAGCCAACGGCTACACCTATTGTCAATCCTCCAGTCTTTGCCGAGGGCGATGTTGTCGTGGCGAGTGCCGAACGTGTGCCGGTCTATGCCGATGCAACGCTGGATGCGACCGTGTTGGATAGCTATCGTGCGGGCGTCGAATTCCAGGTTCTGCCCCCTGGCGGTGACTATTCGAGCTATCCAGTCGAGGTCGATGGGCATGGCTGGGCGCGGATACGTGCAGCTGATGGTCTGGTGGGATGGGTGATGACTGACCAATTGGAGGTGCAGTAGGTATGGAAAAACGCAGCGACATGGATGTGAGCCAACCTCCCCCAGATGCAGTGGCAGCGAAGCGAGTAGAGGAACTGCGCGAACTGGTGCGTTTTCACCAGTATCGCTACTACGTGCTTGATGATCCATTGATTAGCGATCAGGAGTTTGATGCGATCTTCCGGGAGTTGCAACAGCTAGAGGAAGCCTATCCAGAACTACGCAGCGACGATAGTCCTACAGTGCGAGTGGGTGGTGTAGTCTCCGAACGCTTTGTCAAAATCCAACATCCTGCGCCTATGCTCAGTCTAGCTAACGCCTTTAGTCCAGAGGGATTGTTGGCGTGGCGTGAGCGCGTGAGGCGATTACTTCCCCAGGAAGACTTGGC
Organism: uncultured Litorilinea sp.; assembly: GCA_946885925.1. The sequence continues at coordinate 7,133 of CAMPHP010000070.1, read as the reverse complement.
GAAGCTGGCCTACGTAGTTGAACCAAAATTTGATGGGTTGACCGTGGTGCTGCATTATGAAGATGGCCGCTTTGTGTTGGGCGCTACACGCGGGGATGGTGAAATAGGGGAGAATATTACACCGAACTTGCGCACTGTACGCTCTTTGCCCTTGCGGTTGCATGGTAATGGCGAAGCAGTCCAGATACCGACACGTTTGGTTGTTCGTGGCGAAGCGTATGTGGACAAAAAGGACTTTGAAGAGTTTAACCGGCGTCAACTAGAACAAGGAGGGCGCACCTTTGCCAATCCACGTAACTTTGCCGCGGGGAGCCTGCGCCAGTTGGATAGCAGCATCACGGCGACGCGGCCCGTCAAGCTGTGGGTCTACCAGGCGTTGCTTCTAGAAGGTGCACCAATACCTTCCTCGCATAGCGAGGTATTGGCCTACTTGGCGAAGTTGGGACTGCCTGTATCGCCGGACTATCGCCGTTTTGCCGATGCCGAGTTTGATGAACTTGTGGCCTATGTGATCGAATTTGGTGAGCGCCGCCATGATCTGCCCTATGAGGTAGATGGGCTGGTGATCAAGGTCGATTCGTTGGAGACGCAAGCGCGCTTGGGCTATACAGGCAAGGACCCGCGCTGGGCACTTGCTTACAAGTACGCTGGCTACGAGGCGGTAACGACGCTGTTGGATATTGTAGTGAATGTAGGCAGAACAGGCGTGGTTACGCCAAACGCTGTGCTTGAGCCTGTGCAGATCGGTGGTGTCATCGTGAGCAAGGCTACACTGCATAATGAGGATTATATTCGTGATTTAGATATTCGAGTGGGTGACCAGGTTTTGGTCAAGCGTGCTGGCGATGTGATTCCCAAGGTTTTGCGGCCCTTGGTCGAGTTGCGTGTTGGCACCGAGCGGCCCTGGCAGATGCCGGAGGTCTGTCCAGTTTGTGGCGAACCGCTGGTGCGTCCAGATGGTGAGGCGGCGACCTATTGTGTCAACAGTGCGTGTCCAGCCCAACTGGTTCGCAGCGTTGAGCATTTTGTCGGGCGCGGGGCGATGGATATTGAGGGATTTGGCATTAAGCAAGCCGAGCTTTTTGTGGCCGAAGGATTTATTCGCGATCTCGCTGACATTTACCATCTGCCCTGGGAGAAGATCGAGCAGTTAGAGGGGTATGGCACGAAACGCATAGAGAATTTGAAGGCGGCGATCGAGGAGAGCAAGGCACGGCCTGTGGCACGCTTGTTGACAGGGTTGGGCATTCGCTATGTCGGACCTGTGGTAGCTGAATCTTTGATTGCGCGCTATCATAGCATTAGGGCATTGATGCAGGCGACGGAAGAGGAATTGGGCCAGATAGAGGGAATTGGTAGCAGAATTGCCAAGAGTGTCGTTGACTATTTTGCCCTGGAGCCCAATCGAGCGTTGATCCAGAAATTTGAAGCGGCGGGTGTGCGTGTGGCGGAAGAGGTTGTTGCCCCCGACGGCGAGCCAGCGGCAAAGCCCTGGGAAGGGCTGACGTTTGTGGTGACAGGAACACTGCCAACCATGAGCCGGGATGAAGCCAAAGCCTATATTGAAGCGCGCGGCGGCAAAGTGACAGGCTCGGTGAGCAGCAAGACCGATTATGTAGTGGTGGGCGAACATGCGGGTAGTAAATTGGAGAAGGCGCGCCAACTTGGCGTGAAAACGCTAGAAGAGGCCGAACTGCGTGCACTAGCGGGAGAAAGCTAGCGCGATCGACGCAAAAAGGGGACACCTATGAATTACTTGAACTCTGCACCTCTGGCAGCGATGCTGGAAGGTCTCCAGCAAGGGCAGCACAGCCTTTCCATCTATCTTGAACAGATGTGCCGGCGAATCGACCAAATTGATCCCAATATCCATGCCTTTTTGCCAGAAAGCAACCGGCTAGAGCGGCTGCGTAAGGAGGCAGCCCTGCTGCGTGAACACTATCCGGAACGCATGAATTTGCCACCGCTTTTTGGCGCAATGGTGGGTGTGAAGGATGTCTTTCATATAGATGGGGTTGTTACGCGGGCTGGCAGTGAGGTTCCCCCCGAAGCTTTTGCTGGCGAAGAGGCCACAGTGGTTAAGATGCTGCGGAATGCCGGGGCGTTTATTGCCGGTAAGACAGTGACGACCGAGTTTGCGTTTATCGAGCCAGGGCCGACGCGCAACCCGCATAACACGGCCCATACACCAGGAGGCTCTAGCAGCGGCTCGGCAGCGGCGGTGGCAGCAGGCATGTGTAACTTGGCATTGGGCACACAGACCATTGGCTCGGTAATTCGCCCAGCCGCCTATTGTGGCATTGTGGGCTTTAAGCCTTCCTTTGACCGGATTCCCACCCAAGGGCTGGTCTATTTCTCCCCTACAATTGACCACGTGGGCCTGTTTACGCAAGATGTGGCTGGCATGGCGCTGGCGGCTTCCATTCTCTGCCGGGGGTGGCAGGGTAGTCTGGAAGAGGATGACGAGTCAGTTGTGAGTGGTTTGCCCGTTCTGGGGGTGCCTGATGGTCCCTATTTAGCGCAAACCGATCCAGCAGCCTTGGCGGTCTTTGAAGAAATTTTACTTATGTTGCAGGTGGCGGGATGTACAGTCAAGCGAGTCGCCGCGCTAGAAGATATTGACGAGCTAAATACGCAGCACCGGCGCTTGGTTTTTGGCGAGTTTGCGCGCGAACATGCCCAGATCTTTGCCCAGCATGAGGCGCGATACCGCCCGCGTACCGCCGAAGCGATTCGCACAGGGATGACGGTGAGTGATGAGGAACTGGCGAAGTTGCAGCAAAGTCCAAAGCAGGTGCGTGAAAAGCTGCAAGCGTTGATGGCGGCGGAGGAGATTGATCTGTGGGTCTGCCCCGCGGCAACCGGGCCAGCACCCGTGGGCTTGAATTCTACGGGTGATTCCAATATGAATTTGCCATGGACGCATGCGGGGATGCCTGCCATTACGCTGCCTGCGGGGAGAGCGCAAAATGGTATGCCTCTGGGGTTGCAGTTGGTGGCTCCCTTTGAAGCAGATGAACAATTGCTGGCTTGGGCGACGCTCGTGATGGAGCGAGTGCCAGAGCCGGTGGATGCTGATTATAGCTAGTATGTAGGAGCGCAAGATCGCCTCGCATGAGCAATATCGCATGAGTAACATCGCATGGGTAACATCGCATGAGTAACGTAGAATATCCCATGCTGCCGGTTGAGACAGCGTTGGGAATTGTGCTTGAGCAAGCATCGCCACTGCCCCCCAAAAACGTATTGTTCGATCAAGCCTTGGGACGTATCCTGGCCGAGCCTGCCGTGGCTCGTGAAGCGCTGCCTCCCTTTGCGGCATCGGTGAAGGACGGCTATGCCGTGGTGGCGGCAGATGGCCCTGGGGACTATCCGCTGGTGGGGACAGTCACAGCCGGGCGCATCGCCGATTTCACCGTGCGGCCCGGAACCGCGGCTTATATCACGACAGGCGCGCCACTGCCGCCAGGGGCCGATGCGGTGGTGATGGTGGAGGAGACTGAACAAGTGGCTTCCGCCAACGGTCAGCCCTATGTGCGTGTGCGGCAAGGGGTAAAAGCCGGCGCTGATGTGCGCCCCATCGGGTTTGATGTTAGACCAGGGCAGGAGGTCTTGCCCGCGGGGACACGGTTGGGTGCTGCGGAGATTGGGCTGCTGGCAACGTTGGGCATTACCCCGGTTCGTGTGCATCCGCGCCCACGCGTCGCTGTCTTCTCCACGGGCGATGAACTGGTGGAGCCTGATGCTGTACCAGGACCAGGACAGATTCGTGATAGCAATCGGGCGATGCTGATCGCTGCCATTGAGGCCGCAGGGGGTGGGCCTGTGGATTTGGGCATAGGTGCCGATATGCGGGATGCACTTGCCGCACGCATTCAGCAAGGATTGCATGAGGCTGATATGCTGCTGACTTCGGGTGGCGTTTCGATGGGTGACTTGGATTTGATCAAGCCACTCTTTGAGCAAATGGGGCAGGTGCATTTCGGGCGATTGCGGATGAAGCCGGGCAAACCTTGTACCTTTGCCACAGCGGAGGTAGATGGGCAGCGGCGTCTGCTCTTTGGCTTGCCAGGGAATCCGGTGAGTAGTCTCGTAACTTATTATTTGCTGGTGGTTCCTGCTATCCGCAAATTAGCTGGCTGGCCCCAACCGCGCTTGACCCGTATTCAGGCATATCTGGCGCAACCGCTGGAACTTGACGCCTATCGCCCAGAATATCATCGGGCGACAGCAACCTGGGATCCGGCGTTAAACGAGGGGCGAGGCGGCTTTCGCGCGGTGAGCACTGGTATTCAGGCGAGCAGCCGTTTGCTGAGTATGCGTAGTGCCAATGTGTTATTGGAACTGCCCCAGGCCGAGGGGACGCTGCCCGAAGGCGCGGTGGTCCCGGCACTGGTAATTGGTGACTTGTGAGACGGGGTGAAGTTTGAGCGAGCAATTAACGCACTTGGATGCCCGCGGTCATGCCACAATGGTAGATGTGGGCGATAAGGCAATCACGAGCCGTACAGCGGTCGCCCAGGGTGAGGTGCAGATGGATGGCTCGACCTTGGCCGCGATACGCGACGGCAATGTACCCAAAGGTGATGTATTGGCCGCTGCGCGCATTGCCGGAATTATGGCGGCAAAAAAGACACCTGAGTTGATTCCTCTTTGTCACACATTGTTGTTGAGCAAAGTGGCGGTGGAATTTGAGGTGGACGAAGCCGCATCGCGCGTGGTGATTACCGCTACGGTGCGTTGCAATGGTCAGACAGGTGTGGAGATGGAGGCGCTAACAGCGGTGAGTGTGGCAGCATTGACCATTTATGATATGGCAAAAGCACTGGACAAGGGCATGACCATTGGCGCGATCCGTCTGCTAGAGAAGCAGGGCGGCAAGTCCGGCGAATGGCGGCGTGAGGAGTCGCGATGAGCAACGGGACGAATGGCGCGGGTATTGCCGTGACGGTGAAGCTTTTTGCCACCTTGCGCCAACAAGCAGGTTGGTCAGAGCAAGTTCTGCAAGTGCCCAGCGAGACAACGTTGGGAGCGTTAATGGCACTGCTCACAGAATCCACGCCGACCTTGCAGTTGGCAGGACGTCCAGTCTATGCTGCGGTCAACCAAAGTTATGCACAGATGGATCGCGTTCTGGCTGAGGGTGATGTGGTGGCGATATTTCCGCCCGTGTCCGGTGGTACAAAGTAGCACGACCCGCGCGCGAGCCATTAGGAAAGAGAATTCAGAGAACGATTATGAGCGAACGCAAGCGCTTTGAGATAACGACGGAACCGCTGTCATTGGATGATGTGGCGGCGCGAGTCAGTGACCCCAGTTGTGGCGCAATTACCACCTTTGCGGGTGTTGTGCGCGGCGAAACGGCGACAACCGAGGGGATGCGTGGGACAGATTTCTTGCATTATGAAGCTTATGCCGAGATGGCTGAGCGTATGTTGGCACAGATCGGTGAGGAGATTCAGAGGCAGTGGCCCAAAGTGGCTGCGGTTAGCATCTTGCACCGGATTGGTCGCTTGGAAATTGGCGAACCTAGTGTGGTAATCGCCGTGGCAACACCCCATCGCGGTGATGGCTGTTTTGAGGCGTGCCGCTATGCCATTGAACGGCTTAAGGCGATTGTGCCCATCTGGAAGCAGGAAAATTGGGCGGACGGGCAGGTGTGGGTCGAGGGGCCACGGCAGCCGGATTTGGCGCTCGATGCAGAAGAGTTTCAGCCGAATCCACTCCAAAAATTTGACAGTTGAAGTTGTAGCTGGTATTATATCCCTTACGAGCAGATGCGGCGGACTGATACCCACTGGGTGATGTAGGAGTGCATCTGTGCCTTAACAGGTAAATAGAGGGCGGATAGAACTGTCACTGCTGGCCTAGACCCAGCAGAGGAACTTCCCGACTCCCGCTCCGTCATAGGGCGGAAAGGTTGCCCCACGAAACCGTAAGTGGGGGCGGCTATCTAGTAATGGGTGGCTGACTACAACCGCAACAGAGAGGATTCCCGCCGGTACAACATCGCAGCTATCAATGACAAGATGCCGGTAAGGGGTGAAAGGGTGGGGTAAGAGCCCACCAGCGGGTACAGTGATGTGCCTGGCTAGGCGAGCGTGCGACTGGGAGCAAGGCGAGAGGGTCACGCATTTGTGTGATCTCGTCGCAGCGGTGCGAGTGAAGTTGGGTAACACCCAGCAGGCTACAAACTGCCAGAATAGAACGTTGTTCCAAATTATTGGGTGTCGCACTTGATGTGTGATGCTCAAGCAAGCGTGACAATGTTGCTGAGATAGATGACAGTACAGGTCATAGGGTAAGCCCGTCGCCACAAGCGAATGACCTGACAGAATCGGGGGTACAAGTCCGCCCCGAATTTGCGTAAAATAGCGATTCTGGCTATACTTTGGAAGCGCTGGTCACCGCACGACGGCGAAGCGCTAGGCCGACGTGGCGGAATGGCAGACGCGATAGATTTAGGATCTATTGCCCGTAAGGGTGTGGAGGTTCGAGTCCTCTCGTCGGCACCTAGGGCAGTTTGGGGCCCGTGGCCTAGCGGGAAGGCGTCTCCTTTGCAAGGAGAAGATCGTCGGTTCGAATCCGACCGGGTCCACCTCCCAGGCCACAAGATGGTCTGCCTAAAATCTAATAATCTTTGACAAATGAATGTGCGGTATCTTTTGCGGGCGTAGTTCAGTGGTAGAACGTCTCCTTGCCAAGGAGAAGGTCGTGAGTTCGAATCTCATCGCCCGCTCTCGAAAGGCCGGCCGCCTGGCCGGCCTTTTTGCCGAGATAGCTCAGTCGGTAGAGCACAGCACTGAAAATGCTGGTGTCCCCAGTTCTAGTCTGGGTCTCGGCACCTGATCGATCAGCCAAGTTCGTCTATGGCTGTTAGTGGGGGATCGTCTAACGGCAGGACTACGGACTTTGGATCCGTCAATTGGGGTTCGAATCCCTGTCCCCCAGCCAGCACCGGGGCAGGCACTCCTGCTCCGGTCTTTCATCCTGTGTTATGGCGCTTGTAGCTCAATGGCAGAGCACCAGATTGTGGATCTGGTGGTTGTGGGTTCGAGCCCCATCAAGCGCCCCTAAATTTCTACCAGTGGTAAAGGGTAGAAAATCAAGTGTAGATCACCGCTGCCACTCTC
>CAMPHP010000069.1 GCA_946885925.1 uncultured Litorilinea sp. | reverse complement strand
CAAGCCCAGCCAATGGGAAGAAGTGCGCGAAGCCCCCGAAGGACGCTGGATTGTCTCGCTAGATCGTGCCAAGCTTAAACAGCACAGCGAAGCGATTCTTGCGCGTGACTATGATCTTCTCATCGTTGACGAGGCGCACAAACTCAAGAATCGCAGTACGCTAGCCTGGAAATTTGTCAACCAGATCCGCAAACGCTATGTGTTGATGCTCACCGCAACGCCTGTCCAGAATGACTTGATGGAGCTTTACAGCCTCATCACCATCTTGGCCCCAGGCCAACTTGGGACGGTACGCGCCTTCCGCCATCACTTTCTAGATGGAGCAGACGAACGTCGCCCCAAGAACACCGCATCCTTGCGGCGGCTGCTCAATGATGTCATGATCCGCAATCGGCGCAGCAAAGTGGACATCAGCTTTCCCAAACGGCGCGCCGCTATCTATCACCTCACCTTGAGCGAAGCCGAATGGCAGCTTTACGCCGATGTCACAGACTACATTCGCCGCCGCTTCCAAGATGCCGATAGCAACAAATATCTGCGCCTGACGCTCTTAACACTCCAGCGCGAGCTAAGCAGCAGCCCGCAAGCAGTTGCGGCGACCCTGCGCAAGATGGTTGTTGACCCAGCCCACGGCGACAATGCACGCGAGGAGCTGCGTCGCTTTTTAGAGCTTGCCGAGTCGATTCCTATTGGACGCAAGCTCAGCGCGGTCCGCGAAATTCTACACAAGTTCCCTGGCAAGTTCCTCATCTTCACCGAATACCGCGAAACGCTGGATGCCATTACACGCCAGCTCACTGAATGGGGAATCAGCGTGGCCGGTTTCCACGGTGGGCTGGACATTCGCCAAAAAGAAGCGGCAGTAAAAGCCTTCCGCGACGACGAAGAAGATGGTGACCCAGGGGTACGTGTCCTGGTCAGTACCGAGAGTGGCGCAGAAGGGCGCAACCTGCAATTCTGCCACCAGTTAATCAACTTTGATCTGCCCTGGAATCCCATGCGGCTTGAACAGCGCATTGGACGGCTCCACCGGCTGGGCCAAACCAACGATGTCACCATCTTCAACCTAAGCTGTAATGAGACAATTGAGTCTCACCTCATTGACCTTCTTGCGCGTAAGATTCGCATGTTTGAGTTGGTCATCGGTGAGCTAGATTTGATCCTGGGCAATATTGAAGGCAGCAAATCGTTTGAGGATCTGCTGCGCGCCGCGTGGGAAGCCAGCCGCAGTAGTGAAGATCTGGCAGAGCGTATCGAAGGCATCGGCGACATGCTTGTACGCGCTCGCCGCGATTATGACCAAGTGCGCGCTGCCAACGTCATGCTCGATGATGCCCTTGAAGCTGCATGACCAATTGTTTAGCGTTGTTTAGCGCCTACGTTCATCCAGAGTCATTCGATCCATACCCGCAAGAGCAAATCTTATGAACCTGCTGCATACTTTCCACCACGAAGCCCAAGCACTCTATGACCAGCTCGTCGCGTGGCGGCGCGACTTTCACATGCACCCCGAACTCGGCTTCCATGAAACGCGCACCGCTGGCATTGTTGCCGACCATCTACGCGAGCTTGGCCTCGAAGTGAGTACGGGCATTGGCAAAACGGGTGTTGTTGCAGTAGTGGAAGGCGACGACACACCCGCTGCTGCGCCCACCGTCTTGCTCCGTTTTGATATGGATGCGCTGCCTGTTCACGAGCAGACCGGACTCCCCTTTGCCTCACAACAGGAAGGGGTCATGCACGCCTGTGGTCATGATGGTCATACTGCAATCGGCATGGGTGTGGCACAACTCTTGGTCAAACACCGTAACCAACTTCCTGGCCGCGTCAAATTAGTCTTTCAGCCTGCCGAAGAAGGCTTGGGTGGTGCCGCGGCCATGATACGCGACGGCGTGATGGATAATCCTATGCCCAGCACTTCCTTTGGACTCCACCTTTGGAACCGCCTCCCTCTCAATCAAGTGGTGGTTCAACCGGGACCGTTGTGGGCAAATGCAGGCATCTTCGAGATGGTGATCCGTGGACGCGGTGGGCATGGTGCCATGCCCCACGAAACCATTGATGCGACCCTGGTTGCCGCACAAATTGTGGTGGCATGGCAAAGCATCGTCTCGCGCAACATCGATCCCGCCCAGACTGCGGTTCTCACGGTAGGAACCCTCCACAGTGGCGACCTCTACAATGTGATTTCCGGCGAAGCCAGACTCAGCGGGACGATCCGCACCTTTGACCCCGCTACGGAAAAGCTCCTCAAGCAGCGCATGCAAGAAGTCGCTGATTCCATCTGCCAGGCGTTCGGTGCAACGTGCGAACTAACGCACACGATGAATATTCCTGCTGTTATCAACTCGCCAGCAGGTGCGGAGCTTATGCGCGAGGTAGCCAGCGTCATTGCCGGTGAAGAGCAAGTCACACAAATCACTCCCATGATGGTGGGAGAAGATGTCTCCGAATTCCTTAACCGCGCACCTGGTTGCTTCATCCTAGTGGGCGCTGCCACACCAGGTAAGCCGCTGCCCGCTCCCCATCACAACGCCGCTTTCGACTTTGACGAACGGATGCTGCCAACAGGGGTAGCATTGCTAGCAGGTGCAGCGGCGCAATATCTTGTCCAGCAACGTGATCCAGCCTCTGTGATCGCATAAGGCGATTGCATAAGATGATCGCATAAGATGATTGCTTAAGGATTACCTATCAAATGTCTGACTATTTCATCAGTCCGCTTGATTACGCCCAGGCTCGCTCGGATAAAGCGCACAAGCACACCTTTCTACAGACACCTCGCCTGCTTACGGGGCTGAACTCACTTGCGCCGGGTCAGTCTCAAGCTATCCACGAGCACAGCGACCAGGACAAGTTCTACCTGGTCTTAGCTGGCAAAGGACACTTTACCGTAGGCTCCACCACCCAGGAATGCGGCCCCGGCGTGTTGATTTTGGCCCCTGCTGGCATCGAGCATGGGGTAGAAAATCAATCAGATGAACTCCTAAGCTTTCTCACAGTGATTGCACCCTGGAGCTAAGACGAATAGCCCCAACACACCTAGAAAATTCTCTCCCATACCCACCCAAGTATCATCGCTTTAACGATTATTGTAAGATCGTTGAAATTGACTTTCCAGCCTTTTTATGGTATTATTTGATTATTCGTATTAATCAGATGATTCACACGAGGATGTGTGTATGATTGCCAGACAACTCGATTCAGAGCTCTTGAGCTATGTCATTAACCAGGGCTTCAAAGCTGGTGATCGTCTCCCTTCATTAACCGATCTCAGCCAAGAGATTGGGGTCAGTGTTGGCAAACTCCGCGAGCAATTAGAAGTAGCACGCATGTTAGGCCTTGTTGAGGCAAGCCCTCGGCGGGGTATTACCCGCACCGAATACAGCTTTCTGCCTCCTGTCCGCCTTAGCCTCCTCACAGCTCTCGCCATGGATCGTCAAGCGTTTGACCTCTTTAGCGGGCTACGCGTCCACCTAGAAACCGCCTATTGGGACGAAGCCGTAGCATTGCTCACACCAGAAGACCACGAGCATCTACAACAATTGGTTACGGCAGCCAAGGCAAAACTTCACCAACAACGAGTCCAAATTCCTTTCCTAGAACATCGCGAGCTACACTTAAGCATATTTCGTCGCCTCAACAACCCCTTTGTGGTTGGCTTGTTGGAGGCGTATTGGGATGCCTATGAGGCAGTAGAGTTAAATACCTACGCCGATTTTTACTATCTCCAGCAGGTCTGGGATTATCATGAGCGGATTGTCGAAGCGATTGTGCGCGGCGATGCAGCGCAAGGCAAACAATTGCTGATTGAGCACATGCAATTATTGAGCCAACGGGGCATCTCAATTGAGACACGGCTGCCCGAACCGCAAGTCGTAGCTTAGTCGCTGGTAGCCCGTTTATTTAGCTTAAACAGTTACCCAAGAAACATCGACGTTTCATGCGGAACCAAGACGTTTTCCCTTTACAAACCGGAGGAAAGTTATGAGTGTTTTCGTCGCCGAGACCTTCTCTGAAGCAGAGCGGCAGCAGAGGCGGGTCAATGATTTCAACATCAATGTTGCTACCATCAATGGCTCCGGTAGCCAGACCAGCAACACAGTGTTGATTCGCTCGCTCTTCAAGATGGGCATTCCCGTTACAGGGAAAAACCTGTTCCCCAGCAATATCCAAGGTCTGCCCACTTGGTATAATGTTCGTCTCAGTAAAGATGGTTATCTGGCACGCCGCGATGGCATCGAAGTCGTGGTCTGCATGAATCCGTCCACCGTTGCCGAGGATATGCAGGAAGTGGCTGAGGGTGGCATCATCCTCTATGATGACAGCTTACCCATCGCTGCCCGCCGCAAGGATGTGCAGTATATCCCCATGCCCGTCAAAGATTTGGTCAAAGAAGCAAATCTGCCCTTTAACCTAAAAGACTACGTGGCGAACATGGTCTATGTCGGCTACTTGACCTATCTGCTTGATATCGAGATGGACGAGATCAAAGCCGCGTTGGAATGGAACTTTGGCGGCAAGCGCAAGCCTATCGAACTCAACTTCGACATGGTCATGCGCGGCTATAACCATGCCAAGGACAATGTTGTCAACACCCAGCCCTACCGCGTCGAACGCATGACTGGGTTTAACGAGGACAAGATTTTGGTCGATGGCAACACCGCAGCCGGTTTGGGTGCCCTCTATCATGGTGTTCAACTGGTCTCTTGGTATCCCATTACACCTTCTTCCTCAGTTGCTGATGCGATTACCCAATATGCGCCAAAACTGCGTACAGATCCAGAGACCGGCAAGGCCACCTATGCCATCATCCAAGCCGAAGATGAACTGGCGGCTATCGGTATGGTCGTCGGTGCGGGTTGGGCAGGCGCACGCGCCATGACTGCCACCAGTGGCCCTGGCATCAGCCTTATGTCTGAATTTGTTGGTTTGGCCTATTTTGCTGAGATTCCCGCTGTGATTTGGGATATTCAACGCATGGGGCCTAGCACGGGTCTGCCAACCCGCACCAGCCAGGGCGACATTCTCAGCACCTACTATCTCAGCCACGGCGATACACGCCACATCATTCTCTTCCCAAGCAGTCCTGCTGAATGTTTCGAGTTTGCAGGCGCTGCCTTCGACCTCGCAGAGCGTTTCCAGACCGTCGTCTTTGTACTCAGCGACCTGGATCTGGGTATGAACTACTGGATCTCTGATCCCTTCCAATATCCGGAGAAGCCGCTGGATCGTGGTAAGGTGTTGAGCGCAGAAGATTTGGAGAAGTTGGGTGGAAGTTGGGGTCGCTATAAGGATGTTGATGGCGATGCTATTCCCTATCGCACCGTCCCAGGCAACAAGCACAAGATGGCTGCCTACTTTACACGCGGTACAGGACACAACGAATACGCTGGCTACAGCGAGCGCCCTGACGACTGGGAGAACAACCTCGCCCGTCTCTATCGCAAGTTTGAAACTGCACGCCAGCATGTTCCCGCCCCCATCATTGATAAGGTGGAGGGCGCAAAGGTCGGCATCATCAGCTTGGGCAGCAATGACCCAGCCATTTTGGAGGCACGCGATCGCCTCACGGCTGCGGGTGTAGAGACCAGCTACCTGCGCCTGCGCGCTCTTCCCTTGACCGCTAGCGTCAAGGAGTTTATTGCAGAGCATGACTACATCTTTGTCGTTGAAAATAACTTCGACGGTCAGCTCTACAAAATTCTGATCAATGCTGCACCGACATCCGCGCCGAAGATGGTCTCGGCGGCACGCTGCAATGGCATGCCATTGTCGGCCCGCTGGATTAACGACACCATTCTGGATCACCTGAACGCCACCGAGCGTTAAGCAACGCTGGATTTGCGCCAGGTTCGTGCCAGGTTTGTAAACGACTCATTCTGTCCATGCGTGACAGTGATTTGCTAAACTAGCAGTTGCTACAGAGTGGGGCTTTGGCTCAATCCAAACCACGCTCAAGCAGAGCAACGTAAAGAAGAGGAAAGACAATGGAAACTGTCAAGAAGTCTGCACCAGCGCCCCGCGCACCCAAGACCAACGCGATTGGGCTTGAAAAGACCGAATACCGTGGCAAGCCTTCTACCCTATGCAAAGGCTGTGGTCACGATAGCATCAGCCAACGTATCATTAACGCCGTTTGGGAACTTGGTCTCGACCAGACACAAGTTATCAAACTGAGCGGCATTGGTTGCAGCAGCAAGACCCCAGCCTACTTCCTGGGCTACAGCCACGGCTTCAACTCTGTGCATGGTCGTATGCCCTCTGTGGCAACTGGCGCGCTCGTCGCCAACCGCAGCCTGCATGCAGTAGGTATCAGTGGTGATGGTGACTCTGCCTCAATCGGTCTCGGCCAGTTCAAGCACATCATGCGCCGCAATGTCCCAATGGTTTACATTGTGGAAAATAATGGCGTATACGGGCTGACCAAAGGCCAATTCAGCGCCACCGCGGACATGGGCCAAAACCTGAAATACGCCGGTATTAACGAAATGCCGCCCCTCGATCTCTGTCTTGAAGCTCTGGCAGCCAATGCGACCTTCATTGCTCGCAGTTTCGCTGGTGATGCCAAGCAGGTAGAGACCTTGCTCAAGGCAGCCCTAAGCCACCGCGGTATTGCCTTCCTTGACATCGTTAGCCCTTGCGTCACTTTCAACAATCACGACAGCTCGACCAAGAGCTATACCTATGGCAAGGAACATCAGATTTCGCTCCAAGAGCTAAACTTCGTGCCGAAGTATGAGGAGATCGAGATCGATGAGTATGACGACGAAACCGAAGTGCAGATGCACGATGGTTCCTGGATCGTACTCAAGAAGCTTGACGACTCACACGATCCTACGGACCGAGACGCAGCGTATCGAGTGTTGGAAAGTGCCCGCCGTGAGCAGAAATTCCTCACAGGCCTCTTCTACATCAACGAAGACCAACCCGACATCAACGAATTGCTCCACTTGGTCGATACGCCACTGGTCAATCTGCCAGAGAACAAGCTCGTCCCCAGCCGCGAGTCTCTCGATAAGATCATGGCAGAACTCTAATCTCGCCTGATGACATAGCGCCTGATGATATAGCGCCTTATGATATAGCAAACGAAAAGGTGCGAGGGAATCTTGTTCCCCCGCACCTTTCTTTTTATTGCCGTAGATCGAGCAAAGCTGATTCGCTATTCGCCTTGCTTGACCAATACATTGCGATGGCGCGCCAAGAAATCCGGCAAGCTCTCCGGCGGCGTCCCGGTCAGCGTAGCCACCGCGCGGCTCACTACATCAAGCGCGCCTAATCGAATCCCCCGCTCCATACCGACCACAAACTCGGCAACATGGGCCGGCAAACCATGGGCAACCATCCCTTGCTGAAGCTCCTCATCGGACAAGGCTACATAGTTGATTGGGCGTCCCACTACTTTGGATAACTCACCGGCAATCTCTGCCTGGGTATACGCATATGGCCCTGTAATATCGTAAATCGCCCCTTCATGCCCGCTGGACGACAACACCGCCGCGGCCGCGCGTGCACAATCCTCTCGACTCACATATCCAACCGCGCCACCTTGGGCAGCGGAGAACAAGGTTCCGGTCGCCACAGTTTGCACGCCACTTTGCAGCACCGTTTCCATGTAGAAATTATTACGCAAGAATGTAAATGGAATTCCGCTCTCTACAACGATTTGCTCGGTTACGCCATGATCTCGCAAAAAGGTAATTGGTGAATAGCGCGGCTTAATCGCCGAGGAATAAATCAAATGCTTAATCCCTACCTGCTTTGCCGCGGTGACAGCATTGCCGTGCAAGCGAGGTCGAACTCCCTCACTAGTATCGTCCACACTAATGACAAAGAGACGATCAATGCCAGAGAAGGCCGCAGGAAGCCCCGAGGGATCGGCAAGATCTCCCGAACGCACCTGGACACCCTTTGCCGCAAAGTCGGCTAGTTTCTCAGGTGAGCGAGTAATTGCCACCACATTGCCCGCGCCCACACGCTCGATGACAAGTTCCACCACGCGACGCCCCAGATGCCCACTTGCACCCGTAATTCCAATCACTGCTGATTGATGATTTGCAGACATATCAGCCTTTCTCAACGTACTAGCTCAACTTGCTCCTGCGTTGCTTTCTGCTTGGACGGAGTGCCATATTCACCGCGCAACTCTTGCGGTAACATACTTGCGATCTCGCCCATCACAGCATCCATAAATTCACGTGCTGTCTCGGCTTCATCCGCGCCATCTTTGGCCTGCCAATAAATCGGTTGCCCAAAGTGCACCGTCACGAGTGGGCGCTGCCAGCCTTTGCGTTTGAAGACAGCCGCCGAATTGGTCACCGCAACCGGCACAATCGGCGCATCTGCTGCCAAAGCAATCCGCGCCGCACCCGTCTTTCCAGCCATCAACACACCACTCTTGCTGCGTGTACCCTCAGGAAACATGGCAATCAAGTTATTTTCCATCACCAGTTTCACTGCTGTATCAATCGCAGCAGTGTCACTCTTTCCCCGTTGTACAGGGAAAACACCTGCTGCCCGAAGCACCGCGGCCAACAGCGGATTCCAGCTAAATATCTCGGACTTTGCCATAAAGCAGAGTTCGCGCGGGCTGGAAAATGCTAAAAGGATATAATCTGGGCCATAATTGTGATTGCTCGCCACGACAGCACCACTGTTCATTGGTAGATTCTCACGTCCTTCTACCTCTACCCGGCAGAACATTGGACGTACCAGGCCCATAATGAACCATCCTACCCACCAGATCCAGTGCCGGTACTTTGGCATTGATCTATCCTTATCCCTTCTTTGCAATCACTTCTTTGCAGTCTCTTCTTTGTAGAAAGTAACACTAGTTCCAACGAACCAGTGCCTTTTCAATATCCTCTAGCAAGTTCCACAAATGTTGTTCAACCCGGTCTGCCAGCGGCGGCGCAGGTGATGATATGTCTCCGAGTGAGCCAATGCTAATGTGGCCGGTCAGAAAGAAATAGCGGCGCAGTGCGCGGGCAGCCGATTCCAACTCGCCGCAGCGATAGCCCACAACACCCCGTTCCTGCCAGAGATCTGTGCGTCCCGGTTCCACCAGCAACATAAAATCCAACACCTTCGCCAACATCACCAAGTTCCCAGAATTCATATAGACCATACGCAGATTGTTCAAAATGCGAAGCGCCCAGGCTGTGGCAGAGACAGGCACAGGATCGCCATACTCCATTTGGACTGCTGGATGACCAAAGATCTTCTCAAAATAGACCGGCACATCGTCAGGCTTCATCACCGCACCATGAAACGGGTCGAGGATCCATATACCCTCCTCGTCCTCATAGCGCGCCATAAAATGGTTGGGATACCCAGCACCCTCCACCGCCAATCCCAACCGTTTACCAATTGACATCAAGATCAACGATAAGAGGATCGGCAGCCCTGTTTGCCGCTCCAACACGACATTGAGATAGCTATTCGCTACGTCGTAATAATGTTCGGTATTGCCACGAAAGCCTAGATCGAGCCGTAGCGCCTCAACCAACGCTACAGCGCGTCTCTCGCCCATAGAAGCTTGCGCCACCCGCGCCCCGGCGATCGAGGCCATCTCATCCAACTGCGCTACATACTCCTCCGGCTCCAGATCGGGGTAAGCAATCCGTGCAATTGCCAATGCCAGCCGCTCCGGGTCGGCATTGGATAACTCTGCAGCAAAGGCTCGTGCTGGATCACCTATTTGTGCCATCGTACCAATCTCATCGCATCGCTGTTAGCCGCCATAGTCTCGCTCCAATACGCTGCTAGGAATCGCCTCATATTTTTT
>CAMPHP010000068.1 GCA_946885925.1 uncultured Litorilinea sp. | reverse complement strand
TTAGATTCGCAGTCTGCTGAGAGCGCTTGATAAGAGAACGCTAGACGATGTATTGACGATGTATTGCAGCCCCCACGAGGGGGCTTTTTCTTCTTGCCGGAGGCTTTAACCGCCGGCCCTGCGCTTTCCCACAAAAGCCTTGCCCCTGCTACTTGCTAGTCTGCCCGCCAGTATATCTTTCTATTTTGCTCCAAATGGAGTATAGTAGCGATACATACAGGCGAGCCGCTATCTCCCACCACATGGCCCGCCCAACGCTTTACGCGTTTAACTCCACAATCTCATACCATTCGCAGATCACTGTTAGCCTATGATGCGTACATTTCGACACAGGAGGCATCCCTATGCGGCCCCATAGACACTGGCTAGCGACCCTCGCAACCTCTTTTGCGATTTTTCTTTTGGCAGCATGTACCGCTCCCGCTACCCCCTCTGACAGCGCAGCCACATCTCCAGCCCAAACAGGTGACACAACTGTAACAGAAGAGACCCAGGTTGTTACCTGGTATTACTATGATCAGGATAATACCGATCCCCAGGCCAACGAACGCGTGGGCAACTTCTATCTAGCTCGTGCCATCCCACAATTTAATGAGGAGTTCGAGGGGCAATATGAATGGGTAAATGTGCCGCGTGATTACAATCTGGTCCTAGACTTAGTAGCTGCTGTGCAAAACAATGGGGACATTCCCGATGTCATGCGCACGGTAGCGAGCGACCTGCCCACCTTTATCAACAACAACACCGTGCAAGATCTGACTGAATTTGTCACCAACGCAGCTTGGTATGAGGATCTTGACCCCGCGGCCATTGAGGCTTGCAAAGGGGCAGACGGCAAAATCTATTGTGTGCCCGTCTCTGAATCCTCCTCTGTAGTCTTCTATTGGACCGATCTCTATCCCGACGGCTTCCCCACCACACCAGAGGATCTTCTGGCACGCGCCGAAGAATTAAAGAGCGAAGGCAAGTATGCGCTGACTTACTGGGGCTCTACTGGCTTTGAAGGCGAAGCGGCGGGACGCTATTTCTTCCATGTGCTCAGTTCCTTTGGTGGTGGCTATGACGACGGTCAGGGCAATATGCAACTCAACACGCCGGAAAATATCGCGGCAATTGAGTTTATGCGCCAGATTGTCAGCAATGGCTACTCACCTGAAGCAGTCTTTGTCGGCAGCTTTGAAGAAGAGGCTGCTTTCAAAAGCGCCGAGGCAGGTGCATTCCCTACAGGTCATTATGTCGCCTATCTCTATCTAAACCCACTGACTGCCCCGGATGGTACCGAATACAACACGGCTAGCGCCCAGGACATGGAAGATGCAGTCGCCGCGGGGGATATTGCGATCTCTCCTTTTGTAGCACCAGAAGGGATGCTCCCCGGCTGTAACAACGATGTCTTTGGCTTTGTTGTGCCCAATGGAGCCAAGAATGTTGAAGGAGCCTATGCATACATCAATTGGATCATGGACCCTGCCAATGCCGTTGAATGGATTTTGAATGCTGGAGGTGGCGTACCTGTTGCCGAGAGCCTCCGCCAGGATGAAGCATTCCAAAAGCCCGTCTTCCAACAAGGTTTAGAAGCCGTGGCTGCCAGTGCCTGCCGCCCCTGGTATGGTTCGCTGCTCCGCATCCCCGAAGCGAAGACAATTATCAGCACCACGATCTTTGACCTGATCAAGGGCAACCCAGAGGCCGATATTGCCGCAGCCCTAACCGCAGCCGAAGAGCAGTACAATAATCTCCCATAAGATGATAATAACTCGCGTATGATTAGCCATAAGCCTACCCAGCGCCGTTCGCATCGTCGTAGCTGGGCAGATACGCTGCCTCTATGGCTGCTCTTGCCCAGCATTCTCCTGATCGGAGCGATCCAACTCTATCCCTCACTCTACACCTTTTATCTCAGCACACTCCGCAATGAGATGGGTACAGGTCGCCAGCTATTTGTAGGCCTACAAAATTTCGAGCGTCTTTTTAGCACACCCTCCTTTGTACAAAGCCTTGTCCACACGACGATCTTTCTCGTTGGTTATGCCTTTCTTGCCATGACCCTCGCGCTGACATTTGCTCTGCTCCTCAAACAGCGCGTCAAGCTCACGCCGCTCTACATTACCCTGATCTTTATTCCGTGGATCATCTCTGACGTCATTGCGGGGGTTGTCTGGCGGCTCTTTGTCGTGCCGGACTATGGTCAGCTATCGCCCTTCTTCGCCAATCCCAAGCTCTTTGGCGAACCGAACGGCATTTCCATCTTGACCACTACCGCACGCGACCAAATTGCGCCTAACATCCCCTTTCCCCCAGCCCCCGCCCTCATCTTTTTAACGATTGCGGCAGCCTGGAAGATTCTGCCTTTCATCACGCTGCTGCTCTTGGCCGCATTGCAGACAGTTTCGAGCGAAGTTCTTGACAGTGCTGCCATTGATGGGGCCAGTGGCTGGCAGACTCTCCGCCGTATCACGCTCCCCCTCATCAGACCCATGCTCACGGTTGCGCTCTTTAATTTGGTACTGGGAGGTATCAATGGTGTTGGCATGGTCTTTAGCCTCACGGGTGGCGGTCCCGGAACCTCGACGGAGGTGCTTAGTTACTTGCTCTACTCCATCGGTTTTTCCAAGCTCGATTTTGGCTTAGCCGCGGCACTATCCGTCTTTATTGCTGTCGTCAACTTTCTGCTCATCACTCTCATCTTGCGTACATCACGTGCCAACGAAGAGTACGCCTAAATGGTTTACTTGCCCTTCACTGCGTCGCCTTTGATGGAGAGATCTTGGTATGCTCAAGAATAATGTTGTGTCTCGCTCCCCTCAATCGCCTCTTGTCAGTGCCACGCGTGCGCGTATGCAGGTGCGGCGAGCGATCGGTGCCTGGCTTATCAATGGGGCGCTTATTGCGGTTTGCATCATCATGCTCTATCCCATATTCAGCACAGTTCTACTCTCCATCAAAGCGCCCGAAGATGTACGGCGCAAACCGCCTGTACTCATTCCATGCGATAGCCCAACCGCTGGCTTTGATCTCACTGCATGTCGCTTCTCTCTGGAAGGATATCAGCGTGTCTTCTTGCCACAACTAAGCGACCAACATCCGTGGGGATTTGAGGTCACTGGGCGTATTTTTACCCAATATATGCCAAACACGCTGCTCTATGCCACCGCATCTGCCACTTTCACGACGCTGATTTCCGGCCTGGCTGCCTACGTGGTCTCACGCTATCGCTTTCGTGGAAGGCAGGCATTTCTTGTCTTTATCTTGGCACTGGCGGGCGTGCCGCTGCTGACGATGCTGCTGGCACTCTATCAGATGAACATCGGCATCCGGCGCATCTTTCCGATGCTGGATGAACGCATTTTTATGATAGCGACCTATGTTGGTCTGGAACTCCCCTTTGCTATCTGGGTTGTCAAAAGCTTTTTCGACACCATCCCGCGCGAACTTGAGGAAGCTGCCAAGTTGGATGGCTGCACCCCGCTCGGTGCGCTTGCGCGCATCGTTGCCCCCCTTGCATTGCCGGGATTGGCGTCGATCTTTCTCTTGAGTTATGTCAATGTTTGGAATGAATTTATTGCCAATTACTTGCTGATGAGCAAGGCGACACTACGCGGGGCAATGTACGGCGTCTACGACTATATCGCCCAGTCGCTCACATCGCACAATGCACTGGCAGCAGCGTGTATCCTGGTCATGCTGCCTGTCGTCGTGGTCTTCCTCCTCACGCGCAACGTCTTCTTCCGCTCGATGCTAGAAGGGGCCATCAAGGGCTAGAGTTGCGTCTGCAAGCAGTGCCGGAGGCTCAAGCCCTCCGGCAAGAAAGAATTTTACACAACAACATTCACGCGCTTGTTGAGAGGAGATTGCTTTACTGGAAGGGGGAACCCTGTATATGCGGGCACTTGCTCAATAGCTCCACGTACCACGCGTAACAGTTCGTTTGGATAGAAGGGCTTTTCTATCCAATGTGCGTCATTGTCAAGAAGTTGCTTGAAGGTCAAGACTTCGTGGGTATAAGCCGACAGATAGACCACGCGCAAAGCTGGACGACGACGGGCAAGTTGGGTGGCAACTTCACGCCCCGGCATCTGCGGCATGATCACATCGGTCAAGAGCAGGTCGATCTCTCCACGATAGCCAGTTTCTAATGCCAGTGCCTCTTCGGGAGCCTCAGCCGCCAGCACGCGGTATCCTGCCTCCTGCAAAATTGTTGTGGCATAGTCGCGCATTGGTCGTTCATGTTCCACCAGAAGGATGGTTTCACTACCTTGCAATGTATGGGCGATCTCTGCTTCATGCGCTGGCGCGTCAAAGACCTTGTCCATGCGGGGCAGGTAAATATGAAAGGTGGTCCCCTCTCCTACCTCACTGTGCACACGAATATGCCCGCCAATCTGCTGCACAATGCTATAAACGGTCGACAAGCCCAAGCCTGTGCCGCTGCCCTTGGGCTTGGTCGTGAAGAAAGGCTCATAGATGCGCGTCACGGTCTCGCGGTCTATTCCACTTCCCGTGTCAGCCACGGTTAACCGCACATAAGATCCCGGCTCGATATTCGACTGTTGGCGTGCATAGCGCGCGTCTACCTCATAGTTGCGTGTCTCGATATTGAGCAGCCCGCCTTCAGGCATTGCATCTTTGGCATTGACGATGAGATTGAGCAGCACTTGCTGCAATTGGCCTGAGTCTGCCTCAATTTGCCCCAACTCTGGTTCAAGCCGCATCCGTAACTCAATCTCCGCACCTAGCAAGCTCTGCACCAGAACGCTGATCTCATCCACAACCTCATTGAGCACGATGGCACGTGGCTGAAGTTCTTGGCGGTGACTTAAGTTCAGGAGTTGGCGAGTTAGCGTTGCGGCAATCGCATTCGCCTTGCGGATCTGCTCCACGTAGAGCCTTACGGCATGGCCTTCTTCGAGCTTGCGTATCGCCAGTTCACTGTAACTACCGATCACGGTCAACAAGTTGTTAAAGTCATGCGTAATGCCACCAGCCAGCCGCCCCACAACCTCCATGCGCTGCGCCTGTTCCAATCGTCGCTCGTTCTGATATTGCAGCGTGTAAGGGTCTTGTGCTTCGCCCTGTGTTTGATGCTCAGAATTTTCAATCCGCAGCCGCAGATGGTTCAGCGCGCTGCGGATTTGGCGGGGCGCAAAGGGGGGCAAAATCGCCAGTCCTTGTGCTGCCTCGATGGCACTTACAATCTGTTCATCGTCATCACAGAGGCAGATCAGCGGACCGTGCCAACGTTGGCGCAGAAGTTCTAATCCAGCCATGTGGGCTGACTGATCGGCTGATCGAAGGAGTATTACAACGATATGTGCGGAGCGATCATGCAGCCATTCGACAGCAGCAGCACAGTCGCGCACTTCGTTCCATTCACAGCCAGCCCAGTTTGCCAAAGCAGTTGTAGCGTAGGTGAGTTGTTCAAGATTTTCAACGACTAGTAGGACTTGTAGGACTGCTTGCGTATAGCTCATTGTTTGCCTGAGAGGTAGATTGCACCGGAGGATCTGAAAGAATTGTAAGCATAGTAATCATTCCTGTCAACCAATGTAAAACTGGTTTACCTGTCAGACTTGTTAAGCCACACAATTCTAGCTATGCCGCCGGGGAAGCGGCACAAACTTTCCTCGGCTCCAAACTCGATGATGAGGGATCAAAACAAGGCTGCAAGTTAACTCTCACTTTGGAGCAACTGTTGCACTAATTCTTGTACTGTCTTAGGATTGGCCCGATTCTGGGTTTCGCGCATCACTTGACCAACAAAGAAGCCTAATAGTCCGGTCTTGCCGCTGCGATATTGCGAAGCCTTTTCCGCATTTGCAGCAATGACACGCTCTACAAAGGGCCGCACCTGTTCAGCACTGCGCATCGGCTCCAATCCTTGCTCGCGGATAATCGCAGCGGGATCGCCACCTGTACGCAACATGGTGGCAAAGACCTCTTTACCAATGGCAGGAGTAATCTCCCCTCGATCCACCAATGCCACCAATGCTCCAATCTGCCGTCCAGTAACCAGCAGTTGCGCGATTGGCCGGTCCTTTGTCTCGCGCACCACCTCATTTGTCACCCAGTTGGCGACACTCTTGGCATTATCATAGGCTGCCAGCGCATCTTCAAAGAAGTTGGCTAACTCCAAGTCACCGGACAAGAGATCCGCATCTTCAAAGGAGAGTTCTAGTTCTTCGGTATAGCGCGTAAATCGCTTGGCTAGCTCTGGGTTTGCTGCACGCACGGCATCGCGCACGTCAGTCTTGGAGCGGCGATTCTCTGGTTCACTCTTGGGTTCACCTTTAGGCTCGCTCTTGGGCGCGCGGGGTGTGGAAACAGGCGCGGCTTGTGGCGTTTCTGTGCTTTTGCTACCTTTAGCTGCCCACGAATCGCGCAATTCGATAATCCGGTTAAAGAGTAGATGCCCCGGTCGCGAATCTTCGCCATCCGTGATGAAGTATCCAAGCCGCTCAAATTGGTAACGTGTGCCAGGCGGATCATTTACTACGCTAGGCTCGATCCACGCATTTGGCACTACTTCCAAGGAAGCAGGATTCAGATAATCCTTAAAGCTCTTGCCCTCTTCCAAATCATCCGGATTTGGCACCGTAAAGAGCCGGTCATAAAGCCGCACCTTGGCGGGCACTGCCTTGGTTGCAGAGACCCAATGAATCGTCCCCTGCACGCGCCGCCCCTTAGCAGCGACACCCCCCTGGGTTGTAGGGTCATACGTACAATGGACCTCAAGTATCTCACCCGTCTGTGGATCCTTCACAACATCGACGCACTTCACAATATAGGCAAAGCGCAGCCGCACCTCGCGCCCTGGAGCCAGGCGGTAGTAATCGGCGGGAGGATTCTCCATGAAATCGTCTTGTTCGATATAGAGCTCGCGACCAAAAGGCACTTTGCGACTTCCCTCTTTGGGGACATCGCGCGGCCAGTAAGACGCGTCTAGCTCTTCCTCCTGCCCTTCAGGATAATTGTCGATAATCAACTTGAGCGGGCGCAAGACCGCCATCACCCGCGGCGCGCGGTAGTTCAAATCATCACGAATATAGTGCTCTAGCAGCGAAAGCTCGACGCGGCTGTTGGTCTTGGAGACACCAATCTTATCGCAGAAGGTACGAATGGCCTCTGGCGTCACGCCACGACGCCGCATCCCTGCCAGCGTGGGCATGCGCGGGTCGTCCCATCCATCCACATATCCTTCATTTACCAGTTGCAACAGCTTGCGCTTGCTCAGGACGGTGTAATCTAGATTGAGCCGCGCAAACTCATATTGGTGAGGCCAAGGAGGTGTCTGCGTGTTCTCCATCAGCCACTCGTAAATATCGCGGTTGTTCTCAAACTCTAACGTACAAAGCGAATGCGTCACCCCTTCAATCGCATCCGACAGGGGGTGGGCAAAGTCATAGAGCGGGTAGATGCACCAGGCATCACCCGTGCGGTAATGCGACTCGTGCCGGATGCGGTAGAACAATGGATCGCGCATCTTCATATTGGCTGCGGACATGTCAATCTT
Organism: uncultured Litorilinea sp.; assembly: GCA_946885925.1. Next base: position 2,294 of record CAMPHP010000068.1, on the reverse strand, counting down.
GCCACGCAGCACATGGGCCCCATCAGGAAACTCGCCAGCACGCATGCGCGCAAAGAGGTCAAGGTTCTCTTCCACCGAGCGGTTACGGTAGGGGCTTTCACGCCCCGGTTCATTCACCGTTCCACGGTAAGCGCGGATCTCTTCCTCACTCAGACTATCCACATATGCCTTGCCCGCCTTGATCAATTGGACGGCATACTCATACAATCGCTCATAATAGTCCGAGGCAAAAAATAAGTTTTCACCCCAATCATAACCCAACCAGCGGACGTCGCGCTGAATAGCCTCCACGTACTTCATGTCTTCAGTCGCCGGATTGGTGTCGTCAAAGCGCAAATTGCAGACGCCCCCAAAATCCAGTGCGATCCCAAAGTTCAAGGTGATGGACTTGGCATGACCGATGTGCAAATAGCCGTTGGGCTCTGGGGGAAAGCGTGTTACCACCCGCCCGCCATAGCGATTTTGGCGCACATCCTCGGCCACAATAGCCCGAATAAAGTCGAGATTCTCATCATTCTTCGCTTCCGCTACTGAAGCTGTTTTCTGCTCAGTCCGCGTGGTTTTTATGGCATCCACTTTGTGCGCCTTCTCCACAATCAAAAGTCCTCATCCATCGCTGGCTGCATAGCAAGTTATACAGGTTCAAGCTACACAGGCAATCTAGCTGTTCACTCGTGTCATAATATCGTCCGATTATGCCATCTTGCACAGGCCAGTGTCAATCGTACTCCTGTCTTGCATCCAGCGATAACGTTGATCATCATCAAATCTTCTTATGTCCAAAGGCTGCTAGACTTATATGAATCATTTTTTCCAAGTGAGAAGGACAGCTAGCAACCCAACAACAGCGGCTATAATCGTTGCAACGGCACCAATATACGCTGCCCGAATCTCTACAGGCATCTCTCCTGATCTTTCTTGTTCATTTCCCACTTCTGGCTGGATGGCTAGAGCAGGCGAGGTGGGTGTTTCTGCTGGCAATAATCGCGCCACTTCTGACTGTGCAGAGGGTATGGGTGTACTTGTAGGCAATAATGCCGCACCTGTTGCAGTTTCTACCGGAACAGGTGTCATTGTGTTAGCCGGTTCCACAGTTGGTGTTGAGGGTGGTGTTGAGGGTGGTGTTGAGGGTGGTGTAAGTGCAGCCGTCGCAGTCTCTACTGGAGCAGACGTGGGTGCTACCAATGATAATGGCGCGACAAGACCTATATCGCGCACAAACCCAGCATTAGCAATACCAATAGCAACAGTGGAGTTTTGTGAGTGGGAAATCTGCAAAAAGGAAGCCAATCGAATGCTCCCGATAGCACCAGCACCTACAAGGCCAATCCTTAATGTGGCGGCTTGCAGGTTTTGAACGTCTTCGGGTCCCATTAGTCCAAAATTGCGTACAAAACCTGCACCACGAATCTGAATAGCGGCTCGTGTATTGGATAGCTTCAGGATATCTTCTAGAGACAGCCCTGAGTTCTTTAGAAACTCAGCGGGTTGAATCAATGCTTGCTCAAAGGTACTATCCGCATCTGACAAAATTATTCTGTACTGTGATGTTTGGGCATGAGTAGAAGATGCCCCACCAAGGATAAGCGCAGCCAATATCAATCCAATTATCCAGACCGCTCGTTCAATCCTTAGGTGACTTATTGTCTTCACTGGGCTGCCTCTTGATAGACAACTGCAATCCCGCAGTAAATTCGGCTAGAGCTAGCGTTAAACCACTCCATACCCAAAGCCAACCTGTGAACGGTGTCTGGTGAAAAGTTCGTCTGTGCAGATTCGCCTACTGTGAATCCCCATTTCTCAGGACCAGGATTAACAGAACTTAATTCTTTATCATCGATCGAACATGATGATGGATTGTTAGACGCGCTGTATTTTGCATGTGCCCACGAGCTTTCATAAATAGTAAGATTTCGTGGGATAGTAATCTCAAAAGAATCACCTTGTGTGATAGCATCTGCGCGATCTGCCGCAAGCACTAAGTTGGTTGCTTCGGGATAGCGAAAGTCATAGTATGAGACAGTGGCCCCAGGCGCACCTACATCGAGAACCAGAGTGCGAACCACATTCTCGATGAGTGTGCTCGTCAACCGCTGTTCGTCATAATTCACCCAATCAATTAGCGCCGAAGCAGGTTGCCATCTCGTTAGGTACGCACTTATCCAACCATCATGATGCAAGAAGACCTGAACTTCTGCTGTCTCATCCAATTCAGTCAAATTTTCGTAACCAGGTGCGACCACAATGCCACTGATGAGTTGATCCGTCTGTTGCCGGATCGTCTTAAAGCGCGA
>CAMPHP010000067.1 GCA_946885925.1 uncultured Litorilinea sp. | reverse complement strand
GGCTCGTTCACCTATCCTAGTAGTCAACGTGGCAGTACCATTAACGATGCCATCAATGAACCGCTGATCAAATACCTTTGCAAGCCATTCAGAACTACGCCGGATGGGCTGGACAATTGCGACACTGTAGAATTCATCTACATACCACTTGTGCTCTAGTGCCGGGGCCAATCCCTTGAACATTTCGCCCAGGCGTCGGGACCAGCTTTCGTTACGCAGATAGCGGGCAACGGCGATGACAAACCCAAAGAGGGCGATAACCATGCTGAGCGTGAGGGCAAGTAACTCCAAGCTCAACGAAGGCTCGGTATGGTGTCCTAGCGCTGGTTCCAGCCAACGCTCCAAGGTCAGCACAAAGGGCAAATTCAGCACCCCACCGACAATGGAGAGAACTGCCAGAATCCACAGCGGAATTGTCATGAGTGGTGGGCTTTCGTGGGCATGGTTATAGAGCCGCTTGTCGCGTGGTGTGCCCAGGAAGGGAACAAAGACAGCGCGGAAGCTATAGATCGCCGTGAGTAGCGCCGTCACCAAGCCAACCACATAAAGGATCGGATTGGCAACAAGTGTCCCCAGCAGGATGGCGTCTTTGGAGAAGAAGCCAGACAGAAGGGGGATACCTGCCAGAGCCGCCGCACCGATAAGGAAAGTACGGTAGGTGGTTGGCATCTTGTCACGCAGTCCACCCATTTTACGGATGTCTAGTTCGCCGTTGGTGGCGTGCATCACACTACCCGCTGCCAGGAACAAGAGCGCCTTGAAAAAGGCGTGGGTCGTGAGATGGAAGATGGCCGCGCCATAGGCTCCAACGCCAACCCCCAACATCATGTAACCCAATTGGGAAATAGTCGAATAGGCCAGGATTTTCTTGAGATCCGTCTGCACCAGGGCAATCGTCGCAGCGAAAAAGGCGGTGAGTGCCCCGATCCAAGCAGCCGTCATTGCTGCATTTTCGGCAATATGCCAGAGCACGTTGGTGCGGGCAATCATGTAGATACCCGCGGTCACCATGGTTGCAGCATGGATCAATGCCGAAACGGGTGTAGGGCCAGCCATAGCATCGGGCAGCCACACATAGAGCGGAATTTGGGCGCTCTTACCCGTTGCCGCTAGGAGTAGCATGAGACAGACGAAATTAGCGACACCCGCTGTCAATGCACCCTGCTCGACCGATTCAAAGACATTCAAGAAGGTAAGGCTACCCAGGCTAGCCCAGAGGGCAAGCATGGCAACAATCATGCCAAAGTCACCCACGCGGTTGACCAGGAAAGCCTTCATGCCTGCGTCCGCATACCAGCCATACGAGTCATCGCGCCGGTCGAACCAGAAGCCGATGAGCAAGTAGGAGGCCAACCCCACACCTTCCCAGCCAACGAACATGCCCAGGAAACTGTCACTAAGGACGAGGATGAGCATGGCTAAGATGAAGAAGTTGAGGTAGAAAAAGAAGCGTTGTATTCGTTCATCATGCTCCATATAGCTAATGGAGTAGATGTGAATGAGTGTACCTACGCCTGTGACAATGAGGCTCATGGTCACGCTCAGTGGGTCAATGAGCATCGCTGCTGCGACCTCAAAGTCACCGATGGTAATCCATTGCCAAAGTGGGACGGTGATGGTTCGTTCTTCAGCTGGCAGCCCTAAGAGGCTATTGAGAAGCCAAAGGGCGACCAAGAACGCCGCACCCACTGCGGCGGAAGCCACTACGCCGATGTTGCGATTGCCTAGTTGTCGGCCAAAGAAGAGGATGATAATCGCTCCCGCCGCTGGGAAGGCATATAATAACCATGCAAGCTCAAACATACCATAATCCTTTGGGTGCAGATGGTGATAAGCCGCAGCGCACCCATGCGCTGCTCGTCAGAAGAACTTTCACTACCACTTGAGCAGTTTGACTTCGTCAATGTTGGTTGTATCACTGTGACGGGTTTGAGCAAGGATAATCGCCAACCCCACGGCAACTTCCGCCGCAGCCACAGCCATGATTACAAACACAAAGACTTGTCCGTTAAGGTTGTCCCACTGGCGGCTTAGAGCGACGAGCGTCAGGTTGACGCTATTAAGCATCAACTCCACACACATCAAGAGGATCAATGCACTCCGGCGTGTCAATACACCAATGGCACCGATTGTAAAGAGTATACCGCTGAGAATGAGATAGAAACTGGTTGGAACCACAGCACTCTCCTTATGTGGGAGACTCTCCTGATTCAGGAGAAGCGTAGTCGATTATAGATCTCGGCTAGAATTTGATGAATGGCGAGCCAGGAGCAATGCACCAAGCAACGCGACGAGCAATAGAACTGCTGTCATTTCGATAGGTAGAATGTAGCGAGTAAACAGCAACTCGCCCAAGACAACAGGGTCACCGCCTTGTAAGGTCGGCGAAGCTGTCGTGCCGTCAGCGGGTAGGTCTGCAAAGGCATAAATCATGCTAGAGAGCAGAAGCACGCCTAAGAGAATGCCCACATAGGGCGTCCACGTCCGGTGACCTGCGCTCGTTTCGATCTTTTCACTGCCGACCAGCATGATGACAAAGAGGATCAAAATCACGATGCCGCCAGCATAGATAATCACCTGGGCTGCGGCGAGAAATTGAGCCTCGAGCGTAATATAGAACACTGCCAAGCTGGCAAAGTTGACCAGTAAATACAGTGCACTGTGTATCGGTACGCGGCTGGAAACAACTCCTACCGCAGCGGCCACACTGACCGCACCGATGACGATGAAAAAGAGAATAGATGGCGTCATCGTCGCATACTCCATGCGTAGTACAGCGTAGCAGAACCGCATATCGCTTGACTGCGGTGGCTACGCTGATGGGCGTTTTACTCTGGGCGAATGACTGTGGCGGCTTCATCCGGATTGAGCAGTTGCTCTTTCGTCAAGATGAAATCACGACGGTCGTAACTTGCCATTGCAAACTCATGCCCCAAGACAATTGCCTCAGTGGGACACGCTTCCTCACAATCGCCACAAAAGACACAGCGCAGCAGATTGATTTCATAAACCTGCGCATATCGCTCTCCTGGTGACGTGGGGTGATCCGGATCGTTCTCAGCCGCCTCTACATAGATTGCACCCGTGGGACAGGCTGCTTCGCAAAGCATACAGCCAATGCAGCGCTCCATGCCGTTTTCATAGCGGCGGAGTTCATGCTTGCCCCGGAAGCGTGGATAGAGAGGAACTGGTTCTTTGGGATACTCGGTGGTGACAGGCTTTACGGTCAGTTGTTTGAGGGTGACTCCCAGTGCCTTGCCGATATCAACCGCACCCTTGATGAAGCTGTTTAGGGCCATCTTTGGCGTTTCCCTTTTTTCAACCACTTATTCAACAATTTCATTACGTTTGGTCCGGTCTAGCCTTCATTTTTGCCTTTCTCGAAGCTAGCCTCTATTGGAAGACTCTCCAGCTATAAACGCTTCGAGAAAGGGTGAGCGCAAAGGCAGAGATTACTTGAAAAACAGTACAAGCAGGGCTGTGATAATCATATAGCCCAATGAAATTGGCAGCAGACCCTTCCAGGTGAAATTCATCAATTGATCTGTGCGTGGGCGGCCAATACTGGCGCGTACCCAAACAAAGAGAAAGAGAAGAATGATCACCTTGGCTGCCAAGACAAAGGGGCCAAGCCAGAGAACATCACTCAACAGCCCAAATGGCAACCTATAGCCTCCAAAGAAGAGCGTTACCATGATGGTGCTGGTGGTGATCATGTTCATGTATTCAGCGATCATGAAGAGTGAGAACTTGAGACCGCCATATTCGGTTTGGAAACCAGCAACTAATTCATTTTCTGTTTCCGGCAAGTCAAAGGGACTGCGATTGGTTTCAGCCAGAATACAGATAAAGAAGAGTGGGAACATGATCCAGAGCCAAAGCCATTCCCACCACATGCGCGGGGTTTCGACCAGAGCAACCAGGCTGAAACCACCTGCGAGAATGAGGATGCTGATCAGGAACATGCTCAACGGTAGCTCATAGGAGATCATCTGTGCCGCAGAGCGCAATGCCCCCAGGAGTGAATAGTTGTTGTTGCTGCTCCATCCTGCCAAAATCAGCCCATAGCTCTCGATACCTGCAATGGCAAGAATCCAAAGAAAGCCGATATTGACATCTGCCATTACTGGCACGCCCTTGGCAATAGGAATGACCGCCCAGATCACAATGGCAGGCATTACGGCCAATGCTGGCCCCAGTAGATAGAGCCAACGATCAACATGCTTGGGGATGATCTCCTCTTTGAAGATCGCTTTGACACCATCCGCCGCTGGCTGGAGCAGACCCATGGGGCCTGCACGATTTGGTCCAATGCGAGCACCAAAGCGCGCAATGAGCCTGCGCTCATAGAGTGTGAGATATGCCCCGGCGGTTAATAAGACAAAAATTAGCGCCAGCGTGCGAAGTGTCGGAAAGACGAGATGATTCAGCCAGTCCATACGGTGTTCCCTGTTTCTGCAAGGTTGGATGGGTTTGCGCGATGGCAGAGCCAATTTTGATTGGCCCTGCCATCATTGTGCCCCTGATGGGGTGCGCGCCCTCGTTACTAAAATACTGCGACCATTCCTGCTACATCGACCGCTGCTTTGACTGTCACCGTAGTGACTGGGCTGCCGTTGACTAAGCTAGCCACGGGCGCACCGGCCAAACTCTCTGGAATCCAAACCGTCCCCGGCTGCACTTGCTCACTGATCTTGGCATTCAGCGTCAATTCACCCTGGGGATTTTGCACCACAAGCGGTGTTCCATCCTGGATTCCCAGCCTTTCGGCATCCAGCGGGCTAATGCCAGCCGTTCGGCCAAAGGCCATCGCACGCATCTGCTCGGTCAGCCGGAACATGTTGCCGTCATCGTAGGCCACTGTGCCACTCACCAAGATGAACTCTTGATCGGAGATGGCGGGCAGTTGGCTTTGTTCGACTTTACGCATGGCGGGCGCAGGGCGCACGCTGCTGGCATCATATTGCTGCCCCTGATCACCCAACGCATCCCAGGTCAATCCCTTGTAGAGAGGAACGGCCTCGGTGATCTCGCGGGTGATTGCCTGCTCATCAGCATAGGGCCAGTTGTGACCCATGCGGGTGGAGAGATGGTCGAGGATCATCCAATCGGGTGCCGCTTTGCTGTCTGGGTCGCGCACCGCCTTGGGCGCACGTTGCACACGTCGCTCCAAGTTGGTAAAGGTACCATCTACTTCGGCCCAACTGACGGCGGGCAAGACAACGTCTGCCAGGGCTGCGGTTTCGGTTAAGAGCAACTCTTGGACAACGAGAAGATCGAGTTTCTCCAGGTTCTGCGCCCAAGCGGGATTCTCGCTGGCAGGATCAGCACCCATCACATAGAGGGCCTTGATTTCGCTGCCTGCTGCGTCCAGCATGGCGGAATAGCCTTTGCCTGGAGTCGTAGGAAGTTCGCTGCCCCAAAGTCGTTGCAGGCGAGCTTGTGCCTGGCTGTCGTCCAACGCTGCATAGCCCGGTAGCTGGTTGGGCAACACGCCCATGTCCCGCGCCCCGTGGCTATTGGCATCCAAGCCGATATACGAGAGACGATCATAGTGGCCCGTGGCATAGGCCAGGTTGGTTAAACCTGCACGGACAACCTCGCCGGTTGCGCCGCGTGCTGCCATCGGCCCATAGATGATCAGCGCATTCTCGCTTTGCGCCAACAATTCGGCGGCGTTCTTTACCACAGCCGGATCGACACCACAAAGCTGGCTCAATTGATTATCGCTCACGGCATCAATGCTTTTGCGTATATCTGCATCAATTTGGGTATTGCCGCCCTCTTTGGCTGCCAACGCATACTTGGTCAAGCCGTTGAGCAATGTAGCCTCGCTACCAGGGCGATAGCCCAGATAGGGAAACTCATAGCGTGTCAGCTCGATCTTACGCGGGTGGACGACAATCAACTTAGCCCCACCCCGACGGATGGCACGCTTGATATGCAGGTCAAAGACCGGCAGTTCTTCGCTGGGGTCAATGCCAAAGAGCAAGATGGTATCCACCGCTGGCTTGGGTCCATACTGCGGCTTCATCACAGCAGACAAGGCCGGAATACCACCCGGGATCGCCGCTATCTCACTGCCATCGCGATAGTCAATGTTGTTTGTGCCGACGATCTGGCGGAAGAAGCGTTGGAAGAGATAATTTGATTCATTGGATAGTTTGGGGCTGCCAATGCCACCAATGGCATCTGCGCCTTGCTGTTTCTTGATGTCGTTGAGTTTGTCAGTGACATATTGAAGCGCCTCTGCCCAACCGACGCGGGTCAATTGGCCGTTTTTGCGTACCATCGGCATGGTGAGGCGTTCTTCATGGTTGATCCAGTTATAGGCAAAGCGTGTTTTGTCACTGATCCACTGGTCGTTGACTTGCATATTCTCGCGACCGACGATGCGGCGCACTTTGTGCGTGCGGCTGTCCATGCGGATATTGCAGCCCATTGAGTCTTGGATGGAGATGCTCGGCGTGCGCACGATTTCCCACGGGCGGTAGGCAAAACGAGCAACCCGGTTGGTTAAGGCTCCAACTGGGCAGATGTCGATGATGTTACCACCGGTCTTGGCATCAACAGGTTTCCCCTCTTGAATGTCAATGATGGTTTCGTTACCACGTTCAAAGAGGGCGAGTTGGGGCTTGTCTTCCCACTCTTCCAGATAACGGATACAACGCCAGCAGATGACACAGCGCTCTTGATCGAGGACAATGGTGTCCGAGATCATATAGTGCTTCTTCTTGCGGCGCTTGGGGTCTACAAGTTGGCTAATGCCAGGGCCATAGCGCATGGTCTGATCCTGCAACGGGCACTCACCACCCTTATCACAGATCGGGCAGTCAAGCGGGTGGTTGAGCAGGATAAAGGCCAGGTTGGCTTCCTGGGTGTCCTGGACTTGTTGGGTGTCTGTGCGCACGACCATACCTTCACGCACGGGCACAGAACAGGCCGTTTGTAGCATGGGGCCGCGCGGGCCTTCAATCTCAACCAGACACATGCGGCAACAGGCCACAGGGTCTAGCTTGGGATGGCTACAAAAGACGGGGATCTCAATGTTGATGGCGGCGGCTGCATCCACAACCAACGTACCGTTGGGAACGGAGACAGATTGGCCGTCAATCGTAAGAGTGACTTGATCGCTCATAAGGGCAGTTTACCTGTTTTTCCCACTCGTGCGGTAATCCTATGCTGTGCTGCCATTAGTCGCCCACCTCGCGTTCTCGGTTGAGAGGCGGTTCTCCTATGGGGGGCAGCGTACTGTCGCGCAGCGCACTGGGTGCGCCAACATCGGGTCGATAGATAGGCCGGATGGGAACAACCGGGCCTATATCCTGCGGGTTGGTCTCGTCAATGTGCGTGATAAACTCGTTGCGGAACTTGGCAAGATTGCTTTGCAAGCCCCACACTGCTGCATCACCAAACGGACAGAAACTTTTTCCTGAAATGAAGCGTGTAATATGCTCCATCAATTCCAGATCTTTATCACGTCCCCCGCCTGCCTCAATACGCATTAAGATGGTTTCGAGCCAGCCGGTACCTTCACGGCAGGGGGTACATTTGCCACAGCTTTCCTCGCGATAGAAGTTCAAGGTACGGCGGGCTACTTCCACCATGGAGGCGTTTTCATCGATCACGATAACACCCGCAGAGCCAAGCAATGACCCCGCGGCTGCCACGCTTTCATAATCTAGTGCCGTGTCAATTTGATCGGCGGTGAGCAACTTCATAGAGAGACCACCCGGCACAATGGCTTTGATAGGCACTTCATCACGTTGTAGCCCACCTCCATAGGTATAGATCAATTCGCGCAAGGGCACAGCATGGGGCAATTCATAGAGACCAGGATACTTTACATTGCCAGACAGACAGAAGATGCGCATGCCTGGGCTTTTCTCAGTGCCAAAACTCCTGTACCAATCCACACCGTGACGCATGACGTGTGTCACGTTACAGATGGATTCAACATTATTCACAATGGTTGGCTTGGCATACAACCCCTCCACCGCAGGGAAGGGGGGCTTCATGCGCGGGTGACCGCGATAGCCTTCCAAACTAGTCAGCAGTGCAGTTTCTTCGCCACATTCATAGGCTCCGGCACCACGATGCACAACAATCTCTAGATTCTTGTCAGTTCCAAAGATGCCCTGGCCCAAATAGCCCTTGGCTTTGGCTTCCTTAATAGCATCCACCAACCGGGTATAGGCAAAGTAGTATTCGCCTCGGATATAGATGAAGGCCTGCTCTGCCTGAATTGCAAAGGCACTCAGGATAATACCCTCGATTAACTGGTGAGGGTCATACTCCATGATCATGCGGTCTTTGAACGTACCCGGCTCGGACTCGTCGGCGTTGACCACGAGATAGCGAGGGAAGGCGGGAGCGAGGAAGCTCCACTTTTGTCCGGTGGGGAAGCCTGCACCACCACGCCCGCGGATACCGCTGGCCTTGACCTGCTCTACAACCTCATCGGGCTTCATCTCGGTCAATATACGGCGTGCTGCGCTATAGCCACCATCAGCCTCAAACGTTTCAAGCTTATGGCTATCAGGTGTGTCCACGCGCGCCAGCAAGTAGCGAGGTTCCATGCCACCGTGGCGATAGGGGCCAGCCGCTTTACCTTCGCCATTGGGGTCACCTTCTGGCGTCCACCGTTCAAGCGTGTTAAAGGCTTTGCCCTGATTGATGAGATTCAGCATCTTTTCGACATCTTCCGCCGAATCCAACTCCTCGAAGTAGCGGATTTTGCCACTCTTCATCTCTGTCACACTGACCATCGGCGCAGTGCCACAGGAACCCAGACATTCCATATGATCCAGAGCAAACTTGCCATCCTCGGTCTTTTCACCGTGATGGATGCCTAGCTTTTCTTCTAAATGGTGCATACATTGGTTGGCACCACGCAACATACAAGGAACATTGGTGCAGACCTCAACGTGATAGTCGCCCTTTGGTTCCTCGTGGAGCATATTATAGAAACCAACGACTGCGCCGACTTCTGCGGGTTCCAACTCTAACATTTCTGCTAATTCGTTTTGCGCTTCTACTGCGCAATAGCCAAACTCGCGCTGGATGATATAGAGTGCGGGCAGAATTGCCGAACGTTGGCGTCCCTCAGGATAAAGGGCCATCCACTTATGGATTTCTGCACGTATCGACTCGGAAAGCATCATAATGCGTCTCGTTTCCTTCTGGGTGACTCACAACCTTCATGCCAGGGCGTTCTATTCCTTATCGCCCACGGTCTATCCTGGCAAATCTACTAGCGGTCTACATCGCCCAACACAATATCAATCGAGCCGATGTTTGTAACAACATCCGATAGCATTGCGCCCTTGCTCATCTTGCTAATGGCGAAGAGATTGTTGAAGCTCGGCCCGCGCACATGGAGGCGATAGGGTACTGCCGAGCCATCGCTCACGATGAAATAGCCTAGTTCGCCTTTATTTGTCTCGGTTCCCATATAGGTTATGCCAGCTGGCACGCGAAAGCCTTCCGTCATAAGCTTGAAATGATGGATCAACGCTTCCATGCTTACGTCCAATTCGGCACGGGGAGGCAAGCTTACTTTGCGCTCGTCGGATTTGTAGAGACCATCGGGTAAATTCTTGATCGCCTGCTCTATGATCCGCACGCTTTGGCGCATCTCTTCAATACGCAGTAAATAACGTGCAAAGCAGTCGCCATCTGTTTGAACAGCAACCTTAAAGTCATAATTTTCATAACCGCCATAGGGCGCATCGCGGCGCAAATCCCAATCAACACCGCTGCCGCGCAACATTGGGCCGGTTAGTCCCATATTGATGACATCTTCGCGGCTGAGATAGCCAATGCCCTCTAACCGCTCTCTCCAAGCG
>CAMPHP010000066.1 GCA_946885925.1 uncultured Litorilinea sp. | reverse complement strand
TTGTCGTCACCGTGGGCGTTGTTGTTTCTATCATCTATTTTATCCGTTAAAAGCCGTTTGACGAGGAGGGCATGCGAGAATAACGTTTGGGAATCTTGTGCGCGGATTTATGATAGTGTGGTAGGAACTGAAAGCATCTCATAGAAACGAGCCTACTATGCCCCAACCTAATCTCTGCATTGCGAATATCAGCCTGCGCGAGCGTCGCAAGCGGCTTAGCTTTGGCCTGATTGCATTCGCCGCCGCCATCACGCTACTTACAGTATCGTTCCGCCTGGGCATCTCGCGCTGGTGGCGTCTTCTCCTCCTTGCACCTTTTTGGGTAAGTGCCTCTGGTTTCTTTCAATGGCGTGAGCAGACCTGCGTTCGGTTAGCAGCACAAGCTATGCGCCATCTGGACGACAAGGCTGAACCGATTAAGGATGCAGATGAATTAGCCCAGGTTCGTCACCAAGCGCGTCGAGTGCGCGTAAAAACGACGGCGACCGTCGTGATATTGACCCTACTGTCACTAATCTTTCCAGAGTAGTAGCATGATTATGTCTAGCACCTTGATTATCCAGGAGGGTGCTCCCCAATTCATCACTTGAACACACAGATCATGTACCAAAAGTAGTTCTTAGGCGTATAGATTAAATAACAATCATCTCTACGCCTAAGGACATTGCTGTGCATTATCTCCCATCGGTTGTGATTTTCGTGCTTGTGACCAGCATGGCATTTGTCGGAGCCACTATATCTCAGGATATAGATGGAGATTTGTACTTGCCGCTCATCTGGAGGGATATTTCGCCTCACCCCAATTCGACTCCAGGGTCAGGCAAGACGCCTATGGCAACATATACGCCATCGCAAAACGCCATACTCACGCCTAATGCAACAGCAGACTCGACCCAAACGCTATTAACGTCCACACCCAGTGTTTCCTCTACACCCGTATCTGCCACACCGGGGGCGACACAGGCTGCGACACCTACACCTACACCAACACCTACGGCTTCAGTGCCCAGCCCTTATAACGTACAGGCTCAGGACATTGTCCTACAACTGGAGGATATGCCACCTGGATTTCAGTTGGACAAATCAGAGCCGTTGCAGATCTCTGATGAGATGGCTGCATGGGGATGCATTAACGGTCATGTAACCTGGTTTTCGAATGAGGCGGAGCGTGACTCTGGGCCAACGATGGTACAGAGTATTTCGTGTGTATTTGAGAACGAAGCAGACGCAAATCTTGCCTATTCCAATACCATAGCTCATACCGAGCATGAACTCGGCTATACCAGGATTCCTATTTCCAGCTACGGTGATGAATCAACAGCACTGGTAGCAACTAGCACGATTAATGGACAGGAATGGGAGACCTATTATGTGTTCTTCTACCAGGGCAACGTATGGGCGGCACTTCTTGTTCAGGGACTCGCCCATGTGACTGAAGTAGAGGATGCCACGCCTTATGTGCAACGAATCCTCGACAAACTGCCGGATTCAGGAAACTGACAGCCAATATTCACAGGACAGGAGAGCAGAGAATGTGACACGTGCATGAGCAATATCACGTGTCGCAAAGTATAGCAGGAAGTCGCTGGCTAGGCGGAGCGGATAGCCGCTGTTATGTCGCTTAGAGCGGTCTTAGCCTTTTTAGACGCTATCCAAGCCAAGATCGTCTCTTAAAGGTTTATGGTGCACGTGTTCCCCGGCGAGGTACCTCTTATGAATGCTGACCGCAAAGAAGTTGTACACCAGTCATCACTCTCCAGAAGAGCAGTTGTTGTGGCTCTCGTACTTGCAGCTATCTATCTAATCATAGCATTACCCTTGGTGCACAAACAATCAATAGACATTTATGATACGCGCGATGAAGCTAACTTCCACTATCCCACGGTAATTGAATTTAGAAATGACTTTCCCGCGCTTGATCTTATCAACTATGGCTCGCCTACTACCCCGCTTTATCACATTGTAGTCGCCCTTGCAGGGCTGGTAATGGGTCCGGACATTGTCCGGCTCCGGTATATAAACTTGGCTGTGAGCCTGCTCTGCGTCCTGGTTGTTTTCAACTTTTGGTGGAAAAAAGGTGATATAGCGAAAGCATCTCTATTGGTCGCGATTTTTGCACTCTCGCCGTACTTCCTTGGGCCGGCAATTCGGCTAGCTACGGATAATGCCGCTCTTATAGCTGTTTTTTTGACCTATATAGTGCTGCAGACGTCTACTCTAACCAGGAGCACAGCGATAATCGCCAACCTATTGATCCTGGTTACAGTACTGACACGACAAATATACGCCTGGTTGATTCCCGCATACGTGGTTTATGCCTGGCTACAAAGCGCAATGAAACTCAACCGGTCATTTATTAGGCTGACTTTGCCTGTGGTAACTCCAGTAGTTGGCCTCAGCGTATTCCTTAGCTTATGGGGCGGACTCACTACTCCATATTTACCCAGCCACACGGCAACGTCGCTAAATTGGGATTCGCCCATTTTTGTTATTGCACTGCTAGGCTTATATGGCACTTTCTTTGCTCCTTGGTTCTATCAAGCGTTGCCAAATTTCTCGCAATGGCGCATGCTCATTGTCGTTGCATTTCTTTTCACTGTCATTTGTTTTCTGATCCATCCGGTTTCAAATGAATATACAGAATTGATCCGGGGCGGCGCACTCTGGCTCGTAGTTAGCCGACTGCCCACCGTATTTTCTACTTCAATCGTCTTGTGGTTTCTGTTTCCTTTGGGCCTTGTCTATTCGTACATCCTCTTGAAGGACTCTGTGTCAAGAGACGATTATGTACTCGTACTATTTTATCTCTTTTGCTTGCTTTCAAGCATTATCAACTCCAGGACCTATCAAAAATACTATGAACCCTTTCTGTTATTCTTGTTGGGTGATTTCGTTTTGCGCTTTTCAGGGCAGCGCAAGTGGATTTACTGGGTTGGCCCCACATTCCTCCTCGTAGGCTTTTTAGTCATAACCTACGATAGGTTCTTTCGGTAGTAAGTTGTACTCTTAGGTTAGAAAGGGCCGCAGAAATCAGAGTATCGAAGGGACGGCGGCCTAAATTGCGCTACCCCAAGTAGGAAGTCGTCTAAGCAGGATGCAATTTCAGAAATCCGCTGTGTCTCTAGCATGATCTGTAGTCCTTCTTTGCGAGAATTGGCCACAGATATAGAGGGGCTGTACAGGAGAAAAAACACGAAGATTGAGTAGGTCGGGTGGGATTCGAACCCACACGGTTATTCACCGACGGATTTTAAGTCCGTTGCGTCTGCCATTCCGCCACCGACCCAGATGAGATCACGACGCCTTGGGAAGTTGTCCGTCCCAAGGCCAGTGTAAGTGTAATAATACCACAAAACGTGCATTCAAGTCCAAGAAAAGGAGATGCACGTTTGCCGGTGAGACCTGGAAGCCACAGATATGTGAGACAATACAGCACGTAGCCTCTGATATGCACTAAGCTGTGGAAATTGATGACTTTGTGCACAATAAATAGAAGATTGACAGCCAGCCAGGCTGGGTATTTAATAGGATTGTAGAGTGACCTAAGTGCTGTATCTCCACAGCCTTATCACTCGAAGCTCGGCCCCTGCCGAGAATTGCACTACTGACTACTCGTTCTCACCGTTCTCACGTAGTATCCATACGTCTTCTCATACGTTGCCCGCTGCCTTTCTTGCCCCCACATTAACCACAATCCGGCCTGCAATCCGCCGGACGTGGCATCTACAAAACAATTGGCGGAAAACAAGGAGCTTTTCATGCCGATGCAACTGACAGATGAGCAATTGGAAGCATACGATAGGGATGGTTATGTTGTGGTCGAGGGTTTGCTCTCGGCTAGCGAAGTCGATGCCTTACGCCAACGTATCGTCGAGTACACACATGGCGGTCGTTCCTGGGATGGCATTAAGGTACAGGTCGAACCGCGCATCCAGCGTGGAGAATTGAAGGTCGCGCATCCTGGCGATGGCATTCGCAAGATTGATGCCCTGGTCCAGAGTGATGACCTCTTCAACAAACTAGGCATGCACGAAAACATTGTCAGCATCATAGAGCAGATTGTAGGGCCGGACATCAAGATGTTTCGCAACAGCCTGCTCCTAAAACCACCGGAGGTCGGTTCAATTAAGGGGATGCATCAAGATTCGCCTTACTGGCCGATTGAACCGATGACGCTCTGCTCATGCTGGTTTACGTTGGATGATGCTACTCCTGAAAATGGCACAATGGCTGTTATCCCCGGCGATCATAAGCGAGGCCCTTTACCCCATGTAGCAGTCACCGATGACTATGTGATTGACGAACGCTACTACGATATGGCCGATACGGTTGTGACACCAATTCGCGCGGGTGGGGGTCTTTTTTTCCATTCGCTGCTGCCCCACTACACCGGGCCGAATTTGTCCAACAAATGGCGTCGTGCCATTGCCCTCTCCTATATGTCGGCTCAATCCAAATATACGGGTGAAGGCGAAAGTCCAGTCTATGTCCATGTAAAAGGACAGACATATCCCGGATGTGTACGGTAGCGAAGGTAATAGCGAAGGTAGAAGTGAAGAGTAGAAGTGAAGAGTAGAGTTGCAAGGAGCGTTAGCCAATGAACGACCATTTGCATAGCACAACGGGTTCCCTGACCGAAGCACAAGTGATGCAGTACAAAGAGGCTGGCTTTATCGTCGTGCCAAACCTATTTAGCAACGACGAGGCAGTGCAATGGAAGGAAGCCCTTAAGCAGCGAGTAGCGGAGGAGCACAAGCTAGATGAGCCTTCCGGCGTCTGCGTGTTGATGCCACATAGGATGGATTCATATACGAGCAGCAAGGTACAAGACGCAAGGGTGGTAAGAATCCTTGAACAATTGATTGGCCTCAATATTGAATTCTTAAGCGTTAAGGCGGTTTTCAAGAACGAGAAAACCAACTTCAACTCACCCTGGCATCAGGATTGGGTCTATTGGCAAGGGACCAACAAGATTTCGGTTTGGATTGCGCTGGATGATGCCGACGTAGAGGATGGCTGTCTGCGCATGGCCCCAGGTAGCTATCACCGGCTTGCTGAGATGAAGATCGTTGATGATGGAACAGGTTTCAACCGCCGCGTGGATGAAGATGAGTTGAAAGAGTATACGGTCGTGCCGCTGCCAGTGCGCCGCGGTGACGCTATCTTTTTTCACGACCTTACATTGCATGACTCGTACCCGAACATCAGTGGCAAAGATCGCTGGTGTGCCATTGCGACCTACCGGGATGCCAGCCTAAAGGATAGCTCCACTGTCTGGCAGACAGCGATTGTCCTGAGCGGCGAGAGTGTGAATGTATAGGGAAGTTCTTGCAGACATGAGTTAACTGAAGTTGCCACCTAGTTAGGATATGTGCATGGCTTTATTCTTGTAGTACCTATCTTTGAGCCAAGGAGACTCAGATGAAAGAGCAGAACGCATTGAATCGTCGCCAGTTTCTGAAGCTGGCTGGGTTAACAGCGGGAGCAGTTGCCCTCGCGTCTTGCACCGCGCCAATTGCACCGCCTGCACCGGGCGAAAGCGCTGCGGACGCAGGCACTGCTGCCGAAGGAGTGACACTACGCTACCGTACGTGGCATGCACCAGCGCAATCCGCGGGCGACGCAGCCTGGTATGAATGGTTGTCAGACAATTACACCGCGGCCACGATTGAATATGAAAATGTGCCATTTGGTGCAGAGTATATTCAGAAGGTGCTAGCGGATTCCGCGGCTGGAACGCCACCCGATTTGCTGCATTCCTCGATCATTTGGGCCAGAGAATTCTATGATAGAGATGTCTTGCTGGACTTAGATGATTACATTGCCAACGTGCCTGAACTGGCCCCTGATCAATTCTATGGAGAGGCGACGAATACATATCGCTCCAAGGATGGTAACTACTACGGCGTGCCGTGGGAGGGGCCAGATGCCGAGATCTTAGCCGTCAATAGCACACTGTTGGAAGCGGCAGGCTTTGATCCCCAGGGTGCAGATCTGCAAACTTGGGATGACCTCATCGAAATGGCACAGGCATTGACCGTCCGTGACGGGGACGAAGTTACACAGGCCGGTTATCTGGTTCCCAACTTCCGCGAGATCCAATACTTTAATTCATTGCTGACCAGTAATGGCGGTGCCATGCACGATGAAGCCATTTCCCAGGCCACCTTTAACAATGAGCAGGGTTTACAGGTCTTGCAGTTGGAATTGGATCTGATGAACGAGTACAATGTCTCCTTCCCTATTTCTCCAGACCGCCAGGATGAGCAATTATTTATGCAGGGCAATGCGGCCATTATCCATGCTGGCACATGGTCTACAGCCCAATTCCAGGACCAAATGGCTGAAGAATTTGAGTACTGGTTTGTGATCATTCCCCAGGGGCCACAGGGGAGCGGTCGCGCTGGCACAACCTGGTCAAACATGTTTGTCTTGCCCAAGGGCACACCAAATCCCGATGCCGCATGGGATCTTCTGCAATATTGTACGACACCCCCTGTCGTCGTCACACGCTTTGAGATTTCGACGCGCACCACGCCCCACAAGGCCATTTTTGAGAGCGAGAAATGGACCGAAGTGCTGCAAACAGCGCCACAAAAAGAGGTGATGATCGCTGCTGCGGAAGCCGGTGGCGTCTATCCATTCTTCCCCTTCTTTACAGAAGCCAATGATGCGATTGGCATCGAACTGGAACAGGTCGTAACGGGCGGCAAGGATCCACAGGAAGCGTTGAACGAAGCGGAACGCAAAGTCAACGAAGTGATTGCGCGGCGTACAAACGCATAATTTGTGAGCGTTGCCGTGGGCTAGCTGCGTCTATCCAGGTAGACGCGGCTAGCCCACCTTAGCAGAGGGGTAAGACCGTGAATCAGCAAGTAGCGATTGGCAAAACGGGTGACAAGTCGAGTGGTGTAAACAGACGAAAGCCTTTGTGGCAACAGCCGCGCAAATGGATCGCTGGCTATCTATTTGTCGGGCCAGCAGTCATTTTGTTGATTGTTTTTTCGGTGATCTCGATCATCGTCTCGCTCTATCTCAGTTTCTTTGACTACGACATTATTGCACGGGGCGGGCCTTTCATCGGCTTGGGCAACTACAAGGAGGCGCTTTTCCAGGATGAACTCTTCTGGACTGCCCTCTTGAACACAGCGCTTTACGCGCTCGGTGTGGTTCCCGGCATCACCATATTTGCTTTCTTGCTCGCCTTTGCTGGACATCGGGTTACGTATGGCAAAGGGATCTTCCGTACGATCTACTTTCTACCGTCAATCACACCGTTGGTGGTCATTTCGCTGATCTGGGTGTGGCTGTACAGCCCGCAAGGAATGTTCAACCAATTGCTCTCACGGATTGGCATCAGCGGCCCAAACTGGCTGATGGAGCCAAAGACCTCCATGACCTCTGTGATCGTGATGAGCATCTGGGTACATGTCGGCTACTATGTCGTGATCTATCTGGCTGGTTTGGCAGATATTCCCCGCGATTTTTACGATGCCGCCAAGGTTGATGGGGCCAATTTGTGGCAAGAGATACGCTATATCACGGTTCCTCTGTTGCGTAATGTGACCCTGTTTGTCACCGTAACGCTTGCCATCGGCGCATTTCAGGTCTTTACACAGATCTATATTATGACGCTCGGCGGTCCAGGGACAGCCACAACCAGCATGCAGCTTCTAATCTTTCGCCAGGGTTTTCAATATTTCCGCATGGGCTATGCCTCTGCCCTCTCCTGGCTGCTCTTTGCTGTGATCTTTGTGCTGGTCGCTATCCAACTGCGTACAACGCGTGCTGAACAGATCTTCTAGCCCGGAAAAAACATGATGAGCCAGAGAACACTTACTCAGCTATCACCCCAAGGGACAGTAAAACCGCGCACAAAGCGGGCAAGGTTGACTATCTCGCCTGGTGCTGTGGTTGTCTATTTGCTTATGAGTTTGTTGGCACTTGCCATGTTGTTCCCCTATTACTATTTGGTCGTCAACGCATTCAAGGGCACGCGGGGTTTTGCTGCCGATCCCTACTCCCTGATTCCCAAGACATTTAGCCTGGAATCCATCCTGTACGCATGGGATACGGGCCAGATTCGCATCTATCTGCGTAACAGTCTCTTGTATGCGTCGGTGGTTGTTGTCGTACAGACATTTATTGGTTCTTTGGCTGCCTACGCCTTTTCACGTATCCAGTTCCCTGGTCGAGATGTGCTCTTTCTAGGGGTCTTGGCGACGATGATGCTGCCTTACTCTGTGTTGCTGATCCCCACCTACCTAATCGTTTGGTCGCTGGGACTGGCGAATACGATCCCCGGTGTAGTGATACCTGGCTTTGCGAGTGCCTATGGCATCTTTATGTTGCGCCAGTTTTTTATGAATATCCCCTTTGAATTGGAGGACGCTGCGCGCATTGATGGCTGTAACCGCTTGCGTATCTATTTCCAGATCATTCTTCCCTTGGCGCAGCCAGCGTTGGTGACGATTGCGATATTCACCTTTATTGGCGAGTGGTCGAGCTTTATCTGGCCCCTGGTCGTGCTCTCCAAGGACAACTTGTACCCGATTACGGTAGGTATTGCGCTCTTTCGCGGTGAGCACTCCCTTTATTATGATCGTGTATTTGCTGCTTCGTTGATCGCGACCTTGCCCCTGCTCTTCATCTTTTTCTTAGGACAACGCTATATTATCGGTGGTATCAGTCTTTCAGGACTTAAAGGGTAAAGCGTATTTATCGTTTTGGATAATCCCGGTTTCCACCCGCGTCTGCCATGCAGCAGACACCTTTTGTCCAACGCAGCAGAGCAGAGAGAGACCCTTACAGGGTGACAAAATGCGTTGTTCTGTCATGCCGCAGGTTCTCACTTTGCACTGGCATCAATGCAACCAGTGCACGTCGCTAGGTTGACTCGTCCTTTTTTTTCATTTGACAAGGCTCTCTTGACTTATTATAGTATCGGTATCACCATCAATCTTGCTTCCCGAACCAGACGAACGTTATCCCATAGAAAAAGAATCCCATAAAAAAGAATATTGTGTCTCGTAAGGCCATTGTGCCCTCGTTTCACTCTTTGACCTTGCTCCCCAACCCAACCAACATCGATATCTTTACTCTGAAAGGTCCGTTATAGAACACTTCCCATATACTCCTACCAAACCCTAGTAAGGGCGGGAGGCTATGCTTTAACGAACCGTTAGACATAGAGTTCATCCACCCAAGGCCGAGCTGCTCAGGACCAAGCCGCCAGAATGACGCTGGGCGGTAATGTCCTTGTTCTTTACCTTCTTTGTTTGCTAAACACATTTGTTGAAGCACATTTGTCAAGGAGAGATTTCAGATGCAGGAAAAGCCGAACCAAGTTAAGTTAAGCCGCCGGAAGTTCTTGTGGACAGTCGCCGCCACTGGCTTGTCGGTTGGCGCGCTGCCACTATTGGCTTCGTGCGCGCCAGCGACAGGACCTGCCGCGCCAGCCAGCCAGGCGGGTGAAGCTGCCGCCCCAGGTGAGGAGGCGATTACGCTCACCCTGAACATGCGCGCCGGTGGTGATCAATCTGAGCCAGCTATCTATGTGCGCCGTCCCGCCAAGTTCATGGAAGAAAACCCGAACATCAAGATTGAACTTGTGCCAATTCCTGGCGAAGAATATGACGCCAAAATCCTGACGTCGGCCTCTGCGGGTACAGTTGCCGACTGTCTGTTCACCTCCGACGTTTGGACATTGCACACCCGCCTCTCCAAACTGGGTGTCATTGCAGCGGTAGATGACCAGCTTGAAGCGCATGGCATCTCGAAGGATGAGTGGCTACCCGCTGCCGTCAATACATTGACCCATGAAGGCGTCATGTATGGTCTGCCCAAGGCTTCCCAACCCGGTGATGCCTATCTCTG
>CAMPHP010000065.1 GCA_946885925.1 uncultured Litorilinea sp. | reverse complement strand
CTGGGTGGCTTCCAGGAAGGTAGTTGTCACCTATTAACGCTGCGCCAGCCGTAACAAATCTGGGCCGTAGGTCTTGGCTTTCCACGGACCGATGGCCTCGATCTCGCGCAATTCTTCTAACGTGCGAGGCTGGCGTTTGGCAATCTCCAATAGCACCTCATTGGTCAAGACAATCTCTGGCATCACGCCACGCGAGGCAGCGGTCTTGCTGCGCCATTGGCGTAGAGCATCATAGCGATCTAGCGTAGGCCGGTCCAACCACTGCTCCAATCGCTGGGTCGGCTCTGGCGGGGTTGGTGGTGGACGTTTCTTCCCTTCGCGAATTGCTTGAAGCAGTGCCCCCCCATAGCGTTGGATCTCACTGGGTCCTAATCCTTGGATCTGCGCCAGTTGCGTGACTGTCGTGGGCTGCCTGAGCGCCAAGTTAATCAACGCCGGGTTATTGACGATTTTGAAGGGCGGGCGATCTTGGTTCTGTGCCTCTTGCTCGCGCCAGAGCCAAAGCGCCTCTAGCACCCCTGTGTGCGAATGGGGCACAGTGCGTGCTTCCTTCATCTGCCAAACCGACCGTTGCGCGGCCACGCGCGCCCGGTAATCGGTTTGGATGATCTGAGAAAATGCCTCTTGCGCTTCCTCCCACCGATCCCGTTCGTATAATTCCTTGATCTGTCGTTCGCGCAGAGCCAACAGATAGTGCGTATCCATTTGTGCATACGCGATTTGTTCAGGAGTCAGCGGGCGCTTGCCCCAATTGGTGCGCTGCATCTTCTTGTTGCTGACTACGCCAAATTGCTGCTCCAAAATGGCAGCCAGTCCAGCGTTGGGCCATCCCAGAATGCGTGCCGCAAGCTGGGTGTCAAAAAGATTTGCAAAGCTAAAGTCAAACTCACGCTGGAGGAGATAAATATCATTTTCCGCCGCGTGCATGACTACTTCACAAGTGGGGTCTCGCAAAAGCTCGCGCAGTGGCTCGAGAGCCGAGAAGCGCAGGGGATCCACTAGATAATCGGTGACGCTATTGGGATCATCTGTTGAATCCATAGGGGTAGAAATTTGGATAAGACAAATCTTAGGATAATAACTAAAGAGGCTGTCGCTCTCAGTATCCAACGCCACTAACTTGCGTGCCCAGAGATGTTCCATCATTTGGGCAAAGGTGGCTTGTGTGTAGACCAAATTCGGATTGGACGAACGATTTACGGTCATAAAATGGGTTGTGCCCTGTGGACTAGATCATGTAAAATACCGGCACATGCATGGCGCGCTGGGCGAAAGTAACAGGTACGGCCAAGAGCTGCTTGCTCTTTTCCTCCTGCCTATGGCAGACATGAAGTCGGCAGACAATGATAATGCTGTCGAGTCAAATTCGCCAAAACAGCAATTCATTGACCGGTACATGGTACTCAGAGTCTCAGAGGGTGTCAAACCACACGTTTCCCAACGCTGCCAGCATGCCGCTATACCTCGCCTGGAATGTCACCCAAATGGCAGTGAAATTGTAGGCTTCGCCTCTGTGTACGGAGTATACTATCTCCGTCTGTTTTTTGTTCACGTTCAAGAAACAAATAAAGGAACAATATACGATAATATCCGCCACAACGATTGTCTATAACTATTCGCTGAAGCAAAGTATTCGCTAAAGCAGACTAAGTAATGCTCATTGATCAACCACTTCATCAACAAGTGCAGGATAAGCCAGAAATCAATCAATAAATGAACAAATAGTATTTCGACAGTATCAATTGCTCGCCCACCAGATCCCTGGTGGCAATTAGGAGTTTGGGCAGTTACATGTAGCGCAACAAGGAGGAGTGCAGTGCAAACGACTTACACAGGGGATGAACTCAGTCGTGCTGAGCGCGTCGCCCACAATCGCAACGGCCTATGGTTAGCATCTATCATTACAGTGCTTGGATTGCTGGCCTTTACCGGCATCTTCAACTTTATTCTTCCCAACCTTGGCGACCGTCTAACAGGTATCCCATTGATACTGTTGGGCTTGATTCTTAGCCTAGTCCCAGCTGCCATTTGGCTCTACTTCTTCCGCCGCCTAGATCGGCTGGAGCTAGAGCCAAAGCATATGGTCTTCCGCGTGTTTCTTCTCGGTGCATTAGTCACTGCTGCCCTTCATGACCCAATCATCAATGGAGTCTTCAACGTCAATAGTTGGCTGAGCAATAGTTGGTGGGCCCATTTGTTGGGTGGCATCTTGATTGTGGGCTTTATCGAACAGTTCATTATCTATGCCACGGTTCGCTATACAGTCTTCCGCGATCCGGAGTTTGACGAACGAGTGGATGGTGTCATCTACTCGATTGCCGCGGCCTTGGGGCTGGCGACCGTACTCAATTTCCAGTACGTGCTGCGCTCTGGCGGCGTTGATCTTGATATCGGTTCGATCCGCATGGTGATTAATGGGATGGCTTATGCCAGCTTTGGCGGTATCCTGGGCTATTTCATGGGCCAGGCACGCTTTGAAAAAACCCCAATCCATTACATGGCGATGGGACTGGCAATTGCAGCAGTCGTCAATGGGATATTCTGGTATATTCTTGACCGCAGTTTTAGCGGGGGACTCAATGCCAACCCTTGGGGAGATCTCTTCCTTGCCACGGTTATTGCCGTCATTAGCTTAGGAGTTGTCTTCTGGCTAATCGAACGCTCAAACGAAGAGACCCTGCGTCTGGCTCACCGGACAATCCGCGTCGGTGTCGGCGCATACCCTACTGCGCCCGTGCCTGTGCCTGCAACGACATCCGGTGCTGATGCGCCTGCCGTTGCAAACACCTCTACATCTGCTGCTGCACCGACGACGCAAGATTCACAGGAGAATGTGTAATGTCTACCTGGCTCCAAACCTTAACCAAGCCAAGCCCCACCAATGAGCCGCCAACCGACGCGGAACTTACTCGCAATGATGTGGCGGTGGTTCTCGTCGTCCTCTTTGCATTGTTTCTTGGCTTTGGGATTCGCAACAATGCCATGAATGCCAGCCGTACGGTTGAATTGGGGGAAAACTTGCCCTCAATCGAAGTGCCTGCTAGCTGGATTACAGGCCAGCCCGAAGGTATGCTCTTTCATGCCTCGAACCCGCGCAGCCCTAGTGTCTTTAATGCGGAACTCAGTGTAACGACTCGCTCTCTGGCCCCAGGTGAGGATATTGTTGCTGCACGCACCGCAGTCGGTCTGCAACGCACACAGAACTTGCTGCGCTATCGCGAACTAGATGCAGAAGCAGTCACAGTAGACGGTGAACCAGGTGTGCTGGTGACCTATGCCTATGTGGATGATCCCACTCGTGAACAGGGCGCAGTAGCTCCCCCCGTGGTCGTCCAGGCCCAAGATTTAATCTTCCGCAGTGGCGACCTTGCGGTCATTGTTACAACCGCTGCCGATGCTGCGACCTGGGATGAAGAAGAAAGAGCCATCCAGTTCATCCACGACAGTTTGAATGTGCAACTCCAGCCGAATGAGGTTGTTGCGCCCGATAGCGAATTCCAGGAAGGTGAAGAATAATGCGCACGCAGCACACAGCGTCTCCGACTGAACTGATTGCGATGGTAGGTGGTCGCCTCCTCGGGGGTATGCGCCAGGTCCAGCGTGCTCATCTCTTTCGCGGCCTGGTCATTGCACTTGTCTTCTTGGCGACTGCGGTCGCCGTCCAACCCGCGTCGGCACTAAGCCGCGATGGGGTTTCTACCGCCCTGCGCTCGACAGTCCAGGTGATTGTTCCCGATAATGACTTTGAGATGTTCAGCTTGGGCAGTGGCACGGTCATGAACACCGACGGGTTGATCCTGACCAATAATCACGTTGTTGAAGGCGAGTCGCGCAACGGACTGATGAACAATGACGCCCTGGCCTTTATTGCAGTGACTCCGCCCGACTTGCGCGGCGAGGCGGTGATCAAGTATTTTGGTGTGATCGCCAAAACCGACCCTGATCTAGACTTGGCCTTGGTTCAGATCGTTGGCTTGGTCGATGATCCGGAGGCTCCACTGCCGGAAAATTTGGGATTGCCAGCCATTGCGCTTGGTAACAGCGACGATCTCATGATCGGTGACGAGATCAATATGTTTGGCTTTCCAGGTCTGGGCGGCAACACAGCGACTTATACCAAAGGCACAGTCTCAGGCTTTTTGGATGAAGACCGTAACGGGGTCTATGAGTGGATCAAGACTGACGCTGAATTGAATCACGGCAACTCTGGCGGTCTGTCAACCGATGACCAGGGGCGCTTTGTCGGTGTGCCGACGATGGGCAACACGGATGATATTGGCAAGATCGGTCTGGTGCGCTCAGGCAACTTGGCCTTGGACTTTGTCAACAGTTATTTCCCCAATCCCCAGGGTGACGGCCCCACGGTGACAAATGTGCAATTTGCCGAAATCGTTAACCGCCGGGGGGAACCAATCAATCCTGCTACCGTATTCGAAAGTGGTATTACCGACATCTACGCAGTCTTTGATTACAGCAACTTCGAAGATGGCGGCGACCTGACGTATGTCTGGTACGCAGAGGGGCAAGAAATTGCACGCGATTCCTTTGCCTGGGACGGGGGCGAAAGTGGCACCAACTGGGTCAGCGTCTATGATGACACAGGTCTGCCCGATGGCTTCTTGGAGCTAGAACTTTTCTTCAACGATACGCCGGTCTATCGCGGTGGCGCGATGGTGGGCGAGGGCAATGTTGTAGAGCCAATCAATCCCGGCACATCAGCCTTTGGCGAGATCACCTTTGCCGAAGCTGTTAGCGGCGACGAACCCCAGGGCATTAACACCAGTTTCAGCGGAGTCAACGAGGTCTATGCTTTCTTCGACTATGAAGGCATGTCAAATGGCGTTGAGTGGACGAGCCGCTGGTATTACGAGGGGCAAGAGGTGCTGGAGACCCCATCAACTTGGGATGGAGGCGACAGTGGCACCTACTATGTCAGCATCTTCCATCCCGATGGCCTGCCCGCAGGTCTCTACGAACTGGAACTAGAGGTTCAGGGGGAAGTCTACCGCACGGGTAATTTCACTGTGCAGGAGGGTGGTACAAATGTTGTTGCCGAGGAGGTCAGCGTCACAGGTGTCGTCGTTGACAGCAACAATTCACGTAACACCATCTCTGGCGCGTTTATTGTCTTCCTGCAACCAGGCCGCACCGTTAGAGAGTGGGTTGACGCAGATTTCGCTGATTCGATGATCCACGGCACTGCCAGCAGCAACCGCCGCGGCGAATACCAGTTGGATAACACAGTAGTCCCTGGTGAGTTCTATAGCATTGTGGTCGTCCATGATGACTATGAAGCAGTTGCAGTGGATGAGTGGCAGATTCCAGAGGAAGCTACTGATCCCTATGAGCTAGAAATCTCAATGGATCCCAAGTAATCCTCGCGCTACGGGTTGCGAACAACTAGCTCAAATACGCATTGTCTATCAAAAGAGCGTCCTCTCCGGCTACTGGAGAGGACGCTCTTTTTTGGTGCAAGTTGTTGTGAGCATCGCTCTGTCACGCCGTAGAAGTCCCTCTGCTCTGCCGGTAGATGCAACAGTTTGTAAGAGCCGGAAAGCACAAATGGTTTAGCACTGTTTAGGCGCTATGGTATGATTAGCGGCAGCCCAAACGCCTGCCGGTCTCTCATGGATAGTATGAGTGAGAGCCAGAAGTGAATGAGAGCCAGAAGTGAATGAGAGCTAGAAACGACTAGATCATGGATTCTATCAAGAACTTACGTCAACTGGATCACCTACACTCGCGAAGTTCGCAGCAGTTGGCAGGGATTCCACGAATGCATTTGCTGGTAGCATTGATAGCCATCTTAACAACAAGCTTGATGCTAGGCTTATTAGATGGCGCAACTGTCCATGCGGAGTCTCGTGCAGTTACGTGGCCGTCGCTAAACCTACGGCTTATCGCAGATGGTTTTGATAATCCGGTCGCAGTCACCTCTGCAAATGATGGCACAAATCGCCTCTTTGTAGTGGAAAAGCGAGGTCTTATCCATATTCTACAAGATGGCAACCGTCTTGAAACTCCTTTCCTCGATATCTCCGACCAAGTATCCCACTGTACTGAGTGTGGACTCTTGGGGCTTGCCTTCCCACCAGACTTCGCAGAAAAAGACTACTTCTTTGTGAACTATACCAGCAACACCGATAGAGCTGAGCCAGACACGGGTGATCCCAATACCAGCAATGACACGGTGATTGCGCGCTTTCGCGTCTCGGCCAACCCCAATCTTGCTGATGATGCCAGTGAATCACCGATCTTGGAGATCAATCAACCCGAAACCAACCATAATGGTGGGCACATTCTCTTTGGGCCAGATAATTATTTCTATGTCGGCATGGGCGATGGTGGTGGCGGTGGCGATCGGTTTGAAAACAGCCAGAACCCAGCCTCACTCCTCGGCAAAATATTACGCATCGAAGTGGGCGCAACGGGAACCTATACTGTGCCCGAAGACAATCCCTTTGTGGATGCAGAGGGCTATCGGAATGAGATCTGGGCCATGGGGCTACGTAACCCCTGGCGCTTTAGCTTTGACCGCGCCACGGGTGATCTCTACGTTGCCGATGTGGGACAGGGTTCTTATGAGGAAGTTAATTACGTGGCTGCCGAAGATTTGGGTCAGGGCGGGCAGAATTATGGCTGGAATATTTTAGAAGGAGATGTTTGCTATCCACCCGACCAGGGGCAAAATTGCAATCGCACAGGCTTGACAGCGCCAGTTGTCACCTACGATCACAGCAATGATAACTGCTCTGTCACAGGTGGATATGTCTATGCTGCGCGCCGCCCAAATCAGGTGCCGGTCTATCTCTATGCGGATTTCTGTTCTGGGCGCGTCTGGGGCCTGCAACGTGATGGGGCTAACTGGGTGACGCAAGAACTTGATGTACTTCCTTTTCTGATCAGCAGTTTTGGTGAAGATGAACATGGCAATGTTTACGTGGTGGGCTTCAATGGGGAGATCTATCAGATTTTCGATCCCCAACACTTTCTACCTGCTCTATCTAAGTCTTAATCATTCAAGTCTCAGTAGCGTGCGTACTCTATGATCCGCGTACTCTATCGCCATCGCAGCGGTGCATTGGTTGATGATCTTCCCATTGACCAAGTCCCTAGCGCACTCAAAGACCCGCAAGCGCGCGTCTGGGTTGATCTGGAAGAACCGACCCTAGAAGAGCAACAGAAGGTCTTAAGCGGGCTATTTCGCTTTCACCACTTGGCCGTGGAAGACACGATTAATGAAATCCATATACCCAAGTTAGACGACTATGGAACCTATCTTTACTTGGTCTACCACAGCCTCAAAGAAGGTAGCGAGCCTATGGATGTCGACACGCGCGAGGTGGATGTCTTTGTGGGGCCAAACTACCTGGTCACAATCCACGAAATGAAAAGTACTACCATTGATAAGATGTGGAATCCGGACTATCACAAAGAACTTGGGTTGGCACGCGGGATCCCTTTGTTGCTTTATGAACTCTTGGACAAACAGGTAGATGGCTATATGGACTTATTGGATAGATTTGAAAGACGCATTGAGGAATTGGGCGATCTTATCTTTCAAGCGAGCGCAAGAGAGGAAACAGCCATCCTCAACGAAATTCTTACGACCAAAAGCAGCACATTACGGATACGTCGCATTCTGATCCCCCAACGTGAGGTTTTTGAACACCTCGCCCACGACGAACTTAGCACCATCCCGAGCGATGCCCGCATTTACTTCCAAGATCTATATGACCATCTCTCGCGCATTGCTGATCTCACGGATAGTATGACCGAGCTTGTGCAAAGCACCATGACTACCCATCTCACCCTCTCGAGCAACCGGCTCAATGTGGTGATGAAGCTGTTGACCATCATCTCAACTATTTTTATGCCCTTGAGCTTTATTGCGGGCGTCTATGGCATGAACTTTGACTATATGCCAGAATTGCATTGGCGTTGGGGATACCCCATGGTTTGGCTCATTTTTATCAGTCTTGCTGTCACAATGTTGTATATCTTCCGTCGCCGCCACTGGATCTAGTGTGAACCATTTATGTCATTCTATTTCATTCACAACCATACACTTATCACTGCCGACCAGCCCCCAGAGGGAGCGCAGCCTCTGGCCCAACTGGGCAGTTCACTCTTGCCCCCCATTGTCACCGAGCTTCACCAAAACCTGCGGGAATGGAGTACGTTGGGCAAGCGTCCTGGGGCTTTCACCGCCGACCGCGTCTGGGCCACGCCCACTGGCACGCTGGTCGTAGACTTTGCGCCTGGACAAGCGCCACTCCCCCTGCCGCTGCCTGGCAATGCGGGCCGCGACTTGGCAGCATGGTTGGTGCTGCTGGATAAGTGGATGGAGACCTTTGTCGTCATTGCGCGCGCACGCACCGTATGGACGCCAAACGAGCTTGCCAGTGCCCTCATCTTCGTCAATCCCATGTGGCTACCACCAGCCTTGGTGGCGCAACAGCCCGATAACTGGCTGCGTGTTGCCCGTGCCCTTGCCGTTGCAGTAGCCGATGGCCCTGTGCAGGGCAAACCAACCAACCGCCACTGGCAGCGCGAGCAGAGGCCACAACCCAACAAAAGCCATGAACGATAATCTGTTCTTGAGCTTTTCCCTATCTTTTGCATAATGTTTGACCTGATGTTTAACTCTTGTGTAATATGGCTAGCCAACATGGCACTGGCAAACATTGGACAACTATCACTATCGAAAAATGCGCTCGTGACTATCAAGCGTTCGTCTCTGCCCGAAATCTCGGCCCAGACCAAGCAGACCTGGACACGCATCCGGCATGATAATTCTGCCGGGGGTGTGGCCTATCGTCGTGTGGCAGGGCAAAATGGTGAAGCGGACACTATCGAGATTGCGCTGATCGCAACGCGCGGAGGTCGCCGTTGGCAACTTCCCAAAGGCTCGCGCGAAGCGGCTGAATCCTCCCTCGAAACCGCCATTCGCGAAGTCCATGAAGAAGTCGGGCTCCACACCCGCTATGTAGCCTTTCTCAAGAGCATCGACTATTGGTATTGGGACACCTATCGCAAAGATATACCAGAGCTAGTTCACAAATCAGTGGATTTCTACTTACTTGAGGTAACCGGCGGCACCCTAAGCGATACCAGCTACGAGGTTGATGCCGTGGGTTGGTTTACCCTGGAAGATGCTCAACGCATCCTCACCTTTGCCGGAGAGCTTGAGGTTGTGCAAATGGCCCAGAGCATACTTCAAGCACCCACCAATCAACACTGCCCAATAGAAAGCTAAAGGGAGTCTGCGTAGTGCATATCCTGGCAGGAGAACGAATAGGGCAACGAGGCAAAATTCGCTTAGGTTGTTCGGCTGTTATCTTTGATGAAACGGCTTCTAAGCTTTTGCTCACAAGACGAACAGATAATGGTGAGTGGTGTCTGCCAGGTGGTTTGGTGGAGCCAGGCGAAAGCGTTGAAGAAACGTGTATCCGCGAAGTATGGGAAGAAACCGGGCTGCATGTAGAGATTACCCGGTTAATAGGCGTCTACTCCAACCCGCATCTTCTCGTGGAGTATCCAGACGGCAATTGCTTTCAGCAGGTCTCCCTCTGTTTTGCAGCCACAGTGGTAGATGGAGAACTCTCATTGAGCGATGAGACCACAGAGTATGGCTTTTATTCGTTGGCAGAGATCGAAGGGATGACAGTGCTAGCGAACAGTGTGCAGTACATATACGATGCCTTTGAACACCAACCACAAGCATATATCCGTTAATTATAAAGATTAGAAGTGTGTCTAGCATTGCCGGAAACGCAAAACTTGGGCCTACCCCTTCGAGGAAGCCACCCAGAGAGTTCCCGGCTTCCTCGAAGGTTCCCACATCTCTAACTTACCAATTCTGCACCGAACCATCG
>CAMPHP010000064.1 GCA_946885925.1 uncultured Litorilinea sp. | reverse complement strand
GTCTACAGCACCGATGTGCCGGAATATAGCGGAGGGCAGACGCTGTTGGAATGGCACCCTCAACCCTACTTCGATTCCGTGGTTGCTGAGGTGGCGCACTTCCTAGAATGTATTTGCGATGGCAAGGAACCGCTGACCTCTGGGCGAGATAACTTAGGGACGATGGCAGTAATTGACGCTATTTTTCGTTCGGCAGAGCAAGGAAGCGTAGAGGACGTGGTTTGGTAAACACGAATTGCCATGCCAGGGGGCAAGGTTGTTTGCCTTGCAATATAGCATGCGCAAAAACAAAAATATAGCTATGAATGTTGTCTTGAAGATTGTTATCAAAAGGAGATAGTATGGCACGTACAGTTAGTTTTGAACTTAACGACAAGGTTATGATCGTCACCGGCGCAGGGCGCGGTATTGGTAAGTCCATTGCCGAGGTCGGCGCAGAGTATGGCGCGGATCTAGCGTTGGGCAGCCGCACGGTTAGCGAACTGGATGCTACGGCAGAATATTGCCGCTCACAGGGGCGTCGCGCTGAGGTATGGGACCTGGATGTATCAAAACTCGATAGTATCCGCACCTTTGTCAATAACGTACTAGACACCTTTGGGCGTATTGACGTGTTGGTGAACAACGCAGGCTATAACATTCCCAAACCTGCCCTAGAGTATACCGAAGAGGAGTTTGACTATATCTCCGATGTAAACTTCAAGGGCGCGTTTTTTATGTCAACTCTGGTAGCGCAGAGCATGATTGACCGGGGCATTGAAGGGAGCATTATCACCATTAGCTCACAGGTAGGCGTAGTCGGCGGGCCACTCCGCTCTATCTATGCAGCAGCCAAAGGTGCAGTCGGTCAATTCACCCGCTCGTTGGCAGGGGAATGGGCTCCCCACAAGATCACCATCAACGCGGTTGCGCCAACCTTTACGCGCACGCCGCTCTTGGAGGCTGCCGTTAAGAACCCAGCTTTTGCCAAGAACCTGGAAAAGGTTCCGATGGGCCGCCTGGCTGAACCAGAGGAGATCGCGGGTGCGGTGATCTATTTGGCCTCCCCTGCGGCGCGTATGGTGACTGGGCAGGTGCTTTGCGTCGATGGTGGCTTTACAGCCGTATAACATAGGTACTAGAACCCATCTATTAAGCGTTGCTAGATGCCGATCTCAGGAGAAATCATGGCGGACAAACTGCGCGCCGGTGTCATCGGCTGCGGTAGCATTTCAAAGAATCATGTAAAGGGTTATCTAAACAGTGGGCGTTATGACCTGGTTGCCCTGGCAGATCTAAACGAGAGTGCCATGGATGAGATGGACAGCGCTCATAACATCACCACGAATCACTATACAGATGCGCGCGAGATGATGGCGCACGAGAATTTGGATGTGGTCTCTATCTGCACATGGCACAGCGGTCACGCACCGTGGACAATCGCGGTGTCGGCCTATCGCCCCAAGGCAATTCTCTGCGAGAAACCTATGGCGGATACGATAGGCAAGGCCGAGCAGATGATTGTGGCCTGCCGTCGCAATGGTGTCAAGCTGGTCATCGGCCACCAACGGCGCTTCCTGCCTTCCTACACCCTGGCGAAGGATATGATTGCCAACGGGGAAATTGGCGATGTGCAGCAGATCGTGAGTTTTGGTGGTGACGGTCTACCCAACTATAGCTCACACCAGACGGATATGTACCGCTACTTGTTAAGCGACGATGAATGTACCTGGGTCATGGGCAACATCGAGCGCAAGACTGACATGTATGAGCGGGCGACGCGCGTAGAAAACTGCGCGCTCGGGGTCTTCCAATTCTAGAAAGGGCCTCTCGCATTGCTCTTGAGCGATTTGGTGCCCAATTACTACCAAGGGGCCATGATCTATGGCACGAAGGGGATGATCAACATCACCACCAACAGCTTGCAACTGCTCAATGAATCCACCGGCGGGCGCTGGCAACTGCACGAGCCAGATGGTAAGTTCTTTAAGGTGGCAGATCAGGGAGATCGCTTTGAGTGGTTGGAAGGTGGCGCAGCCCAAGCTGATGAACTGGCCGATTGGGTAGAGGGCAAGGTCAACACCCATCGTGGGCGCGGCGAAAACGGATACAAGGCATTGGAAATGATCCATGCCATCTATGAGTCTGCGCGCTGCCATGAAAAGGTGGTGATGCCATTGCAGACCCGTCTTAACCCGCTGGATTTGATGGTAGAATCAGGCCATTTGGTGCCAGAGCGACCAGGGAAGTATGACATCCGCGCATTCTTGCTGCGTGGTGAACGTATGGAATCAGACATTGAAGGCGCACCACAACAGGTATAAGCTATGACGAAAATTCGTATGGCCCAATATGGAACCAAGCATGGGCATGCTGGCGGCAAACTACTTTCGATGTTGAAGAATCCAGATGTCGAGGTCGTCGGCGTCTACGAGCCAGACCCAAAGCGGCGGGAAGCGGCTATAGCTTCCCGTGAAGAGCAGTATAAACAGGTGCACTGGTTTGATGATTTGGACGAAATAGTGAGCGATCCGTCCATCGTGGCCGTTTCTTCGGAAGGGTTAAACAGTGAGAGCCTGTTGCAGACAGAAGAGCTCGTCAATGCAGGCAAGCACGTATGGTATGACAAGCCCGCTGGCGACAACTGGGCCGATTACCAGCGCATGATAGCGGCAGTGCAAAAGAAGGGTGTCTATCTGCAAATGGGCTATATGTTCCGCTATCATCTCGGCTTTTGCCAGGTGGCGGAATGGGCCAAGAGTGGCTTGTTGGGCGACATCTTTTCGGTGCGCGCCCATATGTCTACTTCTCTGAACCAATCACAACGCGAAGTGATTAGCGAGCACTATGGCGGCATTCTCTTTGACCTGGGTGGACATATGCTAGACCAGGTCTGCTGGTTACTTGGACGGCCCAAGCGGGTGACAAGTTTCTTGCACAACCACGGTGGAATGGTTCCGGCTTTTAAGGACAATACACTGGGCGTCTTTGAGTTTGATCAAGCGTTGGCCTTTATTGATATTGCGGCGATGGAGGCACGTCCAATGGCGCGACGCTTTGAGGTCTATGGTTCTCAAGGCACTGTGATTATTGTGGAGCCTTTTGAACCAGCCCATACACTCCGGCTCACCTTGGAAAAGGCGGCAGGTGGGTATGAAAAGGGAGTCACCATGATTCCTGTACAGGAGCAGCATCGCCAAGCCATGTACGACCGTGAGTTGGAGGCATTTGTACGCGTCTTGCGCGGCGAACAAGCCCCCGACCGTCCACTTGAGCATGAGATCGTGGTGCAAGAGACACTGTTACGTGCTACGGGTGGGATTGTAGATTCGGTGAGTTCTTGTTACGACTGATATGTATGCTTGTACTTAACCCTATATTGCTCCCCAAGCAGTATAAACTACTCAAAACAGGATGAGGAGAAAAAAGGTGGAACGGATTCCCCTAGCAATTGTAGGATGTGGTGGCATGGGTCATCGCCACATGTATGGTCTGGCTGAGTTACACCGCAATGGGTTGTCACCTTTTGATCTGGTGGGTGCGTGTGACCCGGTAACGGACAACGCTGAGTCGCTAGCAACGCAGGCCGAAGAGCTTTTAGGCAAGCGTCCAACGGTGGCGAAGAACATGGAGGAACTCGAAGCGCTGGGTGTGGCTGCGGTGGATATTACCACCACGCCTCGCTATCATCACACATTGGGTGTGGAAGCGATTCAGCGTAACTGGCACGCCATGATCGAGAAGCCGGTAGGCTTGACGGTGCGTGCTTCTAACCAGATTCGACGCGCGGCGGCTGCAAGCGACCGTGTGGTGAGTGTGGCGGAGAATTACCGTCGCGACCCGATTAATCGTCTGGCAAAAGCATTGCTCGACAACGGGATCATCGGTGATCCGCGCTTTATGATCCACCAGACTTCGGGCGGCGGCAACTTAATGACGATCTCTGTCTGGCGACATCAAAAGGATCAGAGTGGCGTGTTGCTGGATGTCGGTGTCCACTTTGCCGATATTATGGAATATTTTCTGGGTGACATTGAATCAGTCTATGCTCAGATGCGCCTGTACGAACCCATTCGCTATAATCCGGCGGCGACGGGTGCAGAATCGACCTCAAATCCGGCAGGCGTCTATGCCAAGGCACAAAAAGCAATGCCCGCCGAGTTCCAGGCGACGGCCGATGATGCTGTCTATGCCACCGTTAACTTTAAGAATGGTGCAGTAGCTCAGTATATCGAAAACCACGCCGGACATGGTCAAGGACTTTGGAATCGTCAGATTCACGGTTCGAAGGGCAGCATGGATATGCCCAACGACCGCAGCGGTAGAAATTTGAAGCTGACCCTGGACCGCAAACAGGTTATTGACGATGCCAGCATCCTCGATCTTGTACCAGATTTTCATCTGGATGAGGCAACGGCAGCACTCTTTGGCGGCGACCGTCTCTGGCGCTATGAATTTCCCTTTGAACAGACCGACCGTAAGTTGATTGCAGTAGAATATGCCGACTTTGGTCTGGGAATCCTGGGTAAACGTCCGGTCGAGGTTGATATCGAGCAGGGCACGCGCTCGGTGGCTGTCTCATACGCCATGATGGAATCGGGTAAGGCCGGTGGCAAGTTGCTGACCATTGACGATGTCCTGAATGAAAAGGTAACTGCCTATCAACAGGATATTGATGAGGGTATGGGACTCGCATGAAACTTGGATACAGTACATGGGGAATGCCCAAGCTAAGCATCGATCAAGCCGTAGAACGCATCGCATCACTCGGCTATGATGGCTTGGAGATCTCGGTCTTGCCAGCCTGGAGCACGGCGATTGATACGCTGGACGCGGCAGAACGCAAACGCATCTTGAAACTGGTCAATGACAAAGGCCTGACGATCAGCGCGATTTCGGGCCATGCCAGTTTGCTGGAAAAGGAGCCTGCCGCCAACGAAGCCAACATGCGCCGCTTAAAAGCTGCGATTGATCTGGCAGTGGAATGGGCACAGAATGGTCGCATTCCCTACGTGAATACCTTGTCCGGCGGACGCACAGCGGATTGGGAGAGCCAACATGAACTCTTTGCCGAGCGACTGCTCCCTGCTGCGGAATATGCACAGTCACGCGGGGTGATCCTGGCAATGGAGCCGCATGTGGATGGGTTGGTGGATACGCCGGATCGTATGGTGACGATTCTCAAAATGGTAGATTCACCCGCCTTAAAGGTGAACTTCGATATCAGCCACTTTGACATCTTGGGCATGAGCATTGAGGAAAGTGTCTCGACCCTGGTTCCTCACAGCGTGCATACGCATGTTAAGGATCAGCGGGGACGCTATCCCAACTATGAGTTCCTGACCCCTGGTGAAGGTGACTTTGACTATGTGGCCTATCTACACGCCATGCGCGACCACGGCTATGATGGCTTTATCAATGCCGAGGTGAGCGTAATGCGGCAGCGCAAGCCGGATTATGACCCATTGGCAGCGTGTGATTTGTCCTATCAGACGTTGGCAAAGGCGTTTGAAGTGGCTGGAATTGAACGCAAGTAGAGGAGAAGAGTCAGGAAAAGATCTTCAATGATTTGATGTAGGCAGAAAAGCGCACTGTTGGGCCATGCCTCCGCAGACCACAGTGCGCTTCATACACGCTGTTGGCTTTCCCCCATCGCACGCTCCCTCTTTGCTCCCTTACACGACACATCATCGCCCTACTTCTGTGGGTTTTCGAGCCGATAGCCCGTTTCGTGTTGTAACGGGTCAATAGAGTACTAGCTTCTGGAGCCATTCCTGCTTCCAGGGTTACTCCTTTATTGCCCATTAATTCCAAACCATCCATGTTTGTGCCTGCTATGCCCGTGCATGAGCAGGCCGATCGGCTCTTAGGAGAACGAAATGAATCACTTTTTAGGCAATTACGCTGCATTGTACCGAAGCACCCCCGCGGTACGAAGCTTGGTTGTACTGCTCTTGGCTCTACTTTGGATAGGGCTATCAACCTTGGACGCCCAAGCGCAAGAGGTCGATTGGCTAAAAAGCGATGGTGCGGGTGAAGGTACTTTTATAGCCGACACAGTAATCGACACCAACAACTATCTCTATACGACAGGCCACTTTTATCACACAACAACTATTGGAGCTACTTCCCTGGTGAGTGCAGGTTCCTCCGATCTCTTTATCGCCAAGTATGACGCGCAAGGTAATAACGTCTGGGTACAAAGAGTTGGCGGCAATGCAGAGGAAGAAAGTGGCAGTATTGCCGTTGATGATCGTGGCAATAGTTACGTGACAGGGCAATTCAGTGGAGAAATCAACTTCGGAACGGTGACCCTACAAAACCCGAACGCTTGGTTGGACACCTTCATCGCCAAGTATGATTCAAATGGCAGCCTTGTGTGGGCAAAGCATATTCGTGGCACAGATGACTATGCCTCTGCAAAACCTATCAGCCTCGATTATCTTGGAAATGCCTACGTGGCTGGCAGTTTTGGCAGAACTGTAGACTTTGGAAGTGAGACGCTGACCGCTTCAGATTTGTATGATCTTTTCATCGCCAAGTATGACCCGGATGGCAATCTCGTGTGGGTACAACAGATTAGCGACAATACAAGCCAGGAAGTAAATGACATTGCTACCTTAGGTAACGTACTGTACCTAACGGGTGACTTCCACGCAACTGCTTCCTTCGGTTCAACCACAGTAACCAGTGCGGGTGGCACGGATATTTTTCTTGCTGCCTTTGATACCAGCAATGGTTGGCCTATGTGGGCCAAGAGAGCCGGTGGCGCAGGAAACGATGCTGGTTATGACCTTGCAATTGGTATTAATGATAGCCATGTCTATCTGACTGGTAGCTTCGAGGGCACAGCAGATTTTTGGCGATTCGAGGTGAAAAGTTTTGCAGAAGGTACGAGCGATGGTTTTCTTGCCAAGTATGACAACACAGGAACGCCACGTTGGGTAAAGACATTTGGCGGTGCTTCATCCGATCTTAGCTTCAAAGTCAGCGTAGACAGAGACCATAATTCCTATATCATGGGTAAATTAGGAGCGGGAAACGCTAACTCTAATATCGTCCTTGTCAAATACGACAAGGATAATGCTCTTGTCTGGACTACGCAAGCGACTTCGCCTGCTTCCGTCACTGGTTCAGGGCTTGCCATTGCCAGCGACGGTTCAGTTTATATCACCGGCGGGTATAAAAATGAGATGACCTTTGGCCCGTTCACACTCGCCGCCAGCGGTACCGAATACGAAATATTCATGGGACACCTATTTACTCATGTGCCTGAGTCGCCGGAAGATTTGATCTTTGCTGATGGCTTTGAAAGTGGCAAGCTCCTGTCCTGGTCGAACTTTAGTACCGACTCTGGCGACCTTGCCGTAACTCCGAACGCGGCTCTGGTTGAAATACTGGGAATGAGTGCATTGATCGATGACAATACTCCCATCGGCACGCGCGGTCATGCTCCCACTAGCGAGAATCGCTATCGAGTCCGTTTCTACTTCGACCCGAACAGCCTCGCGATGGCACAGGACGAGAGTCATGTTCTCTTCTTTGGCTACAGCGGCGGCGATCGTGATCTCACCCGCCCAGTGCTGCGCGTGGAATTGCGTTATCACGACAGCAACTATCAGTTGCGCTCTGCACTCTTCAATGACACCACCGTTTGGCGGCTTAGTAAGTGGCTGACCATTAGCGACGAGCCTCATCTTGTCGAGTTGGACTGGCAGGCTGCCACGAGCGCTGGGGCTAACGATGGGCGTCTTGATACTTGGATCGATGAGACCCTGCATTCCACGATTAGCGGTGTTGACAATGACACGCGACGTATCGACGTCGTACGATTAGGGCCGATTGCAGGCATTGATGATGGCACACGCGGCACCCTCTACTTCGATGCCTTCGAGTCGCGCCGCCAAACCTACATCGGCCCTGCAATGACAGCGCGTGTAGCCGTGTCCGCTCCCGCTGCACCACTTACGCCGGA
This sequence comes from uncultured Litorilinea sp., assembly GCA_946885925.1. The sequence goes on along the minus strand of CAMPHP010000064.1, from coordinate 1,963 downwards.
GGAGATCCATCAGTGGACAGAAGTTGATGAAAGTGATCCTGCAGAGGCGGCTCTGATGGCAGAGGTATTGGCCTATGCCGAACAGGAGGAACAGCAGGAGCAGGAAACACCACAACTCTTCCTCCCCTGGCTGGGTGACTAGAGGTTGAAGAGACGTTAATGTTCTGAGTCGAAGATAAGCAAGGGCCGCAGCCAATCTAGGCTGCGACCCTTGCTTATCTATACGCTATAAAGCTCTCATAGAGTAATTTGAAGTAACACCAAACGACTGGTCAACTCCCTTCCTTGAAGCTTCAGGCTTTGAGGAAGGTTCTCCCTATCAGAAAGGCAGGCGCAAAACGAAATCGCCCAGCAACCCTGTGCCCCGGTAGAATAGGCCATCTACACCCATTGCAAGGAAGAGCAGGGCGAGATAGACCAGGCTGTAGCGGTAGAGCCGCCAAACGTTACTGTTGCTGGGGTTGCGCTGGATAGCGATAGCTTCCCACACAAACAGTCCGTTGAGCGCCAACGCTGCGAGCAGATATACCGGCCCTAGCAAGCCAAGGAAGACAGGTACAATACTAATGAGGGCCAGTAGAATGCTGTAAAGTGTAATCTGCCGGTGGGTCTCCTGATCACCTGCAATGACGGGGAGCATGGGAACCCCAGCCGCACCATATTCCTTTTGCCGCATAAGAGCCAGCGCCCAGAAGTGGGGTGGCGTCCAATAGAAGACGATCATAAACATAAAGATTGGCAGCAGCGAAAGCTCGTTGGCAGCAGCGGCCCACCCAACCAGCGGAGGAATCGATCCCGCAGCACCGCCAATCACGATGTTCTGGGTACTGTGCCGTTTGAGCATTTTTGTGTAGATCACGACATAGTAAAGAATACCCGCCAACGCCAGCAGGGCAGAGAGGGCATTAACCGTCAGCCAGAGCTGAATGACGCTCAACGCACTCAAGGCGAGACCAAAGACCAAGACCTGATTTGGCGTCATGCGCCCAGAGGGCAAAGGGCGGCGGCGAGTGCGCACCATGACATGATCAATGTCACGATCCACATATTGGTTGATGGTGTTGGCCCCACCGGCAGCAAGCGTGCCGCCGAGGAGCGTCCATAGGATCAGCCATCCATCGGGCGGGTTCTTTCCCGCCAAATACATAGGAACCAGGGTAGTGACGAGTAATAGAGAAATGATGCGCGGCTTGATCAGCATAATGTAATCGCTGAGTGCCAGACGCACCTTTGCCTGTTCGCCTGCCAGTGGTTGGCTGACCTCGCTGCGCTGGTTAGAATGAGTGGTTAGAGTACCACGAAGTTGCATGATACGAAGGTGCTCCTACTAAGCAAGTGTGTTGAACTACGGTTGATAATGGACACAACGAATTCAGAGCCGCTCATGCGTGACCTTCGCGGTGTGACATAGTCGTTATATCGGCTTCCTCACTCATTTCTTTACTACTCATTTCGCTACTATTCATTTCTTTATCCATTCCCTCCTCCATCCCTGGGACTTCTAGTGTCCCTGCAATGCGCTGCTCACGCAATTCCTGGGAGTGGATAAAGAAGATGTAGCCCACACCAAGGATCAGAGCAAACATATACCATTGAATGGCATAGCTGAGATGTGAGCCTTCGTCCAAGGTGAGAGGTTCTTCACGCATCGGAAGCTGGTTATACGAACGGCCTTCCTCTGGCAATTGCAGAATGAAGACCGGCAGCAACTCATAGGGCATCTGCGGTTGGATGGCATCAATATTGAGCATGAACCACTCTACCTGCGGTGAAGCGGGTGGTGTGGGCGCGTTGCCATTGGGCAATCGCTGCGATTCCTGAATCAGCCCAACGATGGGGTGATCAGCAGATTCCTCATATTCAGCCCAATGTTCGGGTGACGATAGATTTGAAGGTACCCAGCCACGCGCCACCAGAACCGCACGGTTATCGCCTAGCACAAGCGGTGTTACGATGATAGCAC
>CAMPHP010000063.1 GCA_946885925.1 uncultured Litorilinea sp. | reverse complement strand
ACATTGGCACGCGTGGCCCGCGCCCCCAAGATCCCTATATCAGCCCGGAGGAACTAATCACCGGCCCCTATAAGTTTGCCGGTGGCAGCCGCTTTGACCAGATCTATCAGTTGGATCTCATCAAAGACAGCTTTGTAAATAATGTGATCGCGCAGCGAATTAACTCGCCAGTCAACCCGCTGAAGCTAGATAAAAGCACCATAGAGGAAGGACGGCTTTATCTTGGTAGTGAGGCTGTAGCGGTGGGCTTGATCGATCTGGAAGGCGGGCGTAGTGATGGTATTTTAGGTGCCGCCGAACTGGCAGGTTTGCGTCGCTATCGTGTTGTAGAGCTAGATACCTATCTTGGCTTGCCATTTAGTACGCCACCTGACTATACCGAGAGCATTAAAAAGATGGCAGACACGGCCCCACCTAATTCGGTCTTTCTGCTGGACAGCCGCATCAATCTGCCAGGCATGATCGAGGGCAACGAGATCCAAGAACATATGTTACGCTTGCGTGACATTTCACCCAGTTCGTGGGAACGCACCAGTGATCGTGAACTGCCCAGTAACGCAACTCAAGAGAGTGCACCCCCAGAGAATATGCCCCAAGAAAATATGACCGAAGAGGGGGGCTCGTGATGCGTTCCATGACCACGCGTTTGATCTTGGCTGCGCTTGCGTTACTTTTGCTCGTGTCGCCGCTCTTTGTACGCACAATAGTTTGGCGCTTGAATGATCGCTCCTATGCGGTGGGCCAGGTGCCGATTACCAGCGTGGCCGCGACCCCTGTCCCTACCTCTACACCAGAGGCCTTGTCGCCTGATTCCATGCTCTTGGATACGCCCCTGCGCCCTGGGCCGGTGATCGTTGATTTGGCTCATGGCAACCGGCTTTCGCGCTCTCAGTTTGAACCACTGGCAGCAGCCTTAGCTCGGCGTGGTGTCGGGACAAACTTCTGGTTGAGTACGGTGGATGTGCTTTCCTTGACCAATTACCTGGACTATCCCGACCAGTCGGAAGATCTGGCTCCCATGTTGGAAGACGCAAGCGCGCTGGTGGTCGTCAGTCCCTTTTTTCTATGGACTAAGGAGGAGATTGCCCTTGCCGAGCGTTTTGTAGCCGATGGCGGGCATCTGCTCTTGATCAGCGATCCTGATGTTGTGGGGGATCTGGCCCAAGACATCAATACGTTGGGTGAACCTTTTGGGGTCGTCTTTAATGACGACTACCTCTATGACACCTCGACAAATGATGGCAACTATACCTTTATCGTCCCGGATGATTACGAAGGAGAGGCTGAACGGCTGGCAACGCGGCGTATTGCCTTCTATGGCGCGCGCAGCATCGGCGGCGAAGTAACACCCCTGTTACGCACCGCACTTACCACGCTGAGTAGTATACGCACGGGGCTTACCAACTTCACCACGATGGCATTGGGTGGGCTGGAGTCGCGCGGTACATTGGGCCGTGTACTCGCCATGAGTGATTTCGATGTGCTCACCAACTCCTATGTCGAGCGTCATGATAACCATGAGTTGGTGGAATTTGTGGCTGGCTTCTTGGCCGCGGCCCAAAGACAAGATACCATCACTGATTTTCCTGGCTATCTTGGCAAAGAGGTCTCGCTGATCTTTGGCAATGCTGAAGCTGTAAATGCACAAATCTTGCTTGAAGGATCACGCATCCAACAAGCCTTGGAGCTAACCGGACGTTCGCTGACGCTGGCTGGTACGACGGTGCTGACCTCTGCCCTGACCGCAGGGAGTGTTTCGCCGGAATTTGACATGATTGTGTTGGCCGATTATGCCATGATCGATGAGCAGACAGATCTGCTAAAACAGATCGGCTTTAAGCGAATTGAAGTAACGCCAACGCCAGAAGCGACAGAGACGCCGGTAAGTACAGCCACAGAGACTCCTACTGAGACTCCCACAGAGACGATTACTGTCCCGGAAATTGGACCTGATACAGGTACTGAAGTTGTGCCCGATGGGGAGCCTCCTATCGCCACACCCACGATTACGCCAACGGTGACGCCACTGCCGCAGAACGGAAGTCCTGTCAATCCTGGTTTGGCGACAGAGAGTCTGCCAGCAGGTAATGAGGATGGGGAGTCAATCGCTAGCGTACAGCTTACACCTTCTGCTCCTTTAACTCCTACAGTCCCGTTAACGCTTACGGTTCCGTTCACAGAGACCGAACAGGCGACGGGAACAAGTACGCCAGAGGCGACAGAGGCAACATCAACGCCGACGCCGAGCGTGACGCCTACCCCCACACCGATGGCAACGGTCTATCTGGAAAAGGCAGATGGGCTGCGTTTGGTCGCACGCCAGACGGTCATCATTGCTCAGTTGCAGTTGAGTACCCAACACCGTTTGGTGGCTGTTTTGGGGCATGACAATGTTGGAATTCAAAACGGCGTGGAACGGCTGTTGAGTGGTGACTATGCAGGCTGTCTCACGGGTGCAGACCTGGTGGTCTGTTCGTTCGAAGGCAGCCCCGAACCGGCAGCACCCTCTGGCGTTACGCCGCAACCAACGGTCACGCCTACATCGCCTGGTGGGCCTAGTGTACCAGGCGTGCCTGAAGTGCCTGGTGCGACTCCAAGTCCTGAACCGACCGCAAGTCCACAAACCAGTACCTCGATCTTAATTGTGGATGACAATGACGCCACCAATCCGAACGACAGCAGCGAGGCCGACACCTATCTGATGGCGCTAACCCAGTTAGGCCATACTCCGACGCTCTGGTCAACAGCCGACCAGGAACTACCGTCACTGGAAGAGATACAGCAATACCGCTGGGTGATCTGGAGTAGCGGCAATTATGAGAATGGCGGGCCAGGTGTGAGCGATCTGGATCTCCTCTTAGGCTATATCAACGGTGGCGGCTGGTTGACCATCAGCAGTCGCCGCCCCTTCTTCGCCATGAGCACAGAAGATCCATCGGTGATCACAGATATTACCGTGGAGAATGATCTACCTGACCTTGTGGAAGGATTGCCTTCAGAGACGATTGAACTCGAGAATGGGTTGCCACCCGTGACCCCATTGAAGTTCAGCGATGGCATGGAGGGCCCCCAGGTTGCCCTCCGCCGCGGACCCAACAGTGGGAATGCTGGAGCGCCGCTGCTCTTTGTGGCGACTGATGAAGGCTCGCCTGATGCGATGGGTGCGCGGCTGATGATCCTGGGCATGTCGGTCACATGGCTGCCCGACGGCTATGATATTCAACTCGTGCAAAACATGGCGAAAGTGATGATGGTGGAGGAGTAGATCGCTTTCTATGCGCCCGTCATTCCGCGCCCCGCGGGCGCGGAATGACAAATCGATCTGCACCCAAGTTAATGCAGATGGGACTTACCTTACTGCCTAGCGACATTCACGCCCCAGGTATAGACCAATTCTCCGCCCAACCAACCACCAATCGCCACCAATGCCATTCCTAGCAACAGCAGCACTGTCAGCAAAGGGCGTGCCGCGCTCACATCCAGCAGATCCGCAGGGTCGGTGGTGCGGCGGCGGTTGCGGTGGAGCCATGCACGATAAAAGATCATGCCGTAGACCAGGATCAGCAACAGCCCGCTGGTAATGTGACTGTTGAGCGTTGCCGTGTAGGGCGCTTGCGGGGGAAGATTGCCTTGCGCCAACAGGCCCGTTAAGGCTGCTACGCCTGCGCCGATCCACCCTAGCGGCAGCAGCCACCAGGTCAGCACACGGAACTCAGATCGTTGTCTCCACCAAAGATAAAGCAACCCGGCAACACTTCCGACGACTAATAGGGCAATAGGGAAATGGACAGTTGCTGGATGAAGCGTCGTAAACCGTACAAGCATAGAGAGAATCTCACAAAAAGTGGGTTTGAATCAGGAATCAGAGCGCATTATAGTAGATTTTGTAACACTCTCTTCTAACATAGAAGTGTTGTTCACAAGAATTGGACTCTATCAATATCAATCATAGAGTTGTAATCTGATTTTAAGGCAAAATTTAGCATTATGCTTCATACTAGACGCAGCAGCTTGCACATCTGATTGAGAACCATGTTGCTGAATGGTGTGCGCCAACGATCTTCTTCTTATTCTCTAGATCGCTTGCAAAAGGCTGCTGGCATTTACCGGTGACATTTACTGGGCGCTTTCATATTCATCCCTTCGTTCCCACATTATTCAGCTCTGTGTAGACTCTGGTGTCAAGCCGGAAGAAAGTGTTGCACTTATGGTCAAAATATCACCATCGGAGATCACTCCAGAACACGTCTATTTGAATCGTCGCCAGTTTATGGTGGGCGTAGGCTCGGCTGCAACCGCGGTGGCGTTGGCCGCGTGTGGCAGCACGGAAGCCGCCGCGCCTGCGCCTGCCGCTGCTCCTACCATCCCCTTGAATGAGTTACCGGCCGCGCTGGGCAATGCTGAACCCGTTGCGAGCAGTAGTACGGATCAGTTGGGCGATCCGCTCAATACTTACGAGGAAATCACCAACTACAACAACTTTTATGAGTTTAGCACCGACAAGCAAGAAGTGGCGCGCCTCTCTCCAAATTTTGTAACGCGCCCTTGGGAAGTCACAGTTGGCGGGTTGGTTAACAATCCCAAGACCTATGACATTGATGACATCCTCAAGAACTTTGACCAAGAGGAGCGCATCTACCGCTTGCGTTGTGTTGAAGCGTGGTCAATGGTGATCCCGTGGGTAGGCTTCCCCATGTCCAAGTTGCTGCAGGAAGTTGACCCCAAGCCCGAAGCCAAATATGTGAAGTTCACCACGGTCTTATCTCCAGAACAGATGCCTGGGCAAAAGAGTTCAATCCTGAATTGGCCCTATGTCGAAGGGCTGCGTATTGATGAAGCCATGAATGACTTGGCGATCTTTGCTACCGGCATGTATGGCAAGCTTTTAACTCCTCCCAATGGCGCACCTTTCCGCATTGTAGTGCCTTGGAAGTATGGCTTCAAGAGCATCAAGAGCATTGTGCAGATTGATTTGGTGGAGGAGATGCCAACCTCCACATGGACGCAAGCTGCCGCCCACGAGTATGGCTTCTATGCCAACGTCAACCCAGAAGTCAATCATCCCCGCTGGTCACAGGCAACCGAGCGGCGCATCGGTGAATCGGGGCGTCGCGAGACGTTGATGTTCAATGGCTATGCCGAAGAGGTCGCCTATCTGTACGAAGGCATGGATCTGCGGGAGAATTACTAATGGCCTCCCTTCGCGCATATGTGCGTGCAAACTGGCTGTGGTTGCTTGCAAATGTGGGTGCGCTGGTGCCGCTGCTTTGGTTAGGCTGGGACTATTTTACAGACAATCTAAGCATTAACCCCATTGATGACTACACCGACCGCACGGGCAGCGCGGCAATCATCCTGCTGCTGTTGTCATTGGCAGTAACACCCGTCCAGACGGTAACCGGTTGGCGAAAAGTGAGCACCGTACGTAAGTCACTGGGGCTGTATGCCTTTGGCTATGCCGTGCTGCATATGCTGGTCTTTGTTGGCCTAGACTATGGCTTCAGCCTGCGCTTTATCTTGTTGGATGGGCTGCCAAGCAAGCCTTACATCTTGGTGGGGCTTAGCGCCCTCTTGATCCTGCTGCCGTTGGCGCTTACCTCGACAAAGGGCGCGATGAAGCGTTTAGGTCGCAACTGGAAACGGCTGCATCGTTGGGTCTATGCTGCCGGGATTCTGGCGGTCGTTCATTTTATCTGGGTGCGAAAGGTTCCTGTTGGTGAACCCACACTCTATGCTGCCATCTTGGCGGTGCTCTTGGCTGCTCGCATCCCGGCGGTGCGTAGCCGGCTAACAAAAGTACGCCCCAAGAAGAGCATCCCGGCCCCAACTACACAGCGCAAAACGCCGAAGGTAACAGCCGAAGCAGAGGCTTGATCACAACGCAAAGCGCAATTGCACGAGGACCAGAATATAGACTGGTCCTCGTGCTTTTTATGCAGTTTTTTGCACACGATAGAACCAGAATTCAATTTGACATCCAGACAACTGGTGCTAATATAGTACCAGACAGCTACAGAATGTTTGGCAATCTGCAACTCCATATTCCCAAATACCGTCACCCAACACCGTTACCAATAGAGCTATAACCACAGCAGTAATGCCAGAATCGTGGCGTTAGAATAGAGGTAACGTACAAAACCACCTTTTTGTTTAGTTCTAACTCCCTAACTGCTTTTATTTCCACAACAAACCTAACACGCCTGCTAGAAAGGCAGCACCCGCATGAAGAACTATCGGGCAGCCGTGATTGGCTGTAGCCGGATGGGTGGGTTTATCGACAATGAGGTTGTGGGCGCACGCAAGCATGTTCCGCCTTATTCACATGGCGCTGGCTTTTTCGCTTGCACCCGCACCGATTTAGTGGCTTGCGCCGACCCGCGTGTCGATGTCATGGAGAAGTTTGGCGAACGTTACAACATCCCCAAAGAACGACAATATACCGATTACCGCGAGATGATCGCCGCTGAGAACCTGGATATTGTCAGCGTGGCGACCCAGCCGGAACCTCGCGCCGAGATTGTCATTTATGCCGCCGAGCATGGCATCAAGGCCATCTATGCCGAAAAGGCAATGTCGGCATCCTTGCCCGAAGCCAAGGCAATGGTTGATGCGCTCACACGCAACAACGTCTTTTTCAACTTGGGCACCAATCGCCGCTGGTCTGTCTTCTATGACAAGATGAAAGAGATTATTGACAGTGGCGAGTTGGGCGCGCTCAAGACGTTGATCATCTATCTCAACGGCACGCTCTTTAACACAGGCAGCCACACCTTGGATCTGCTGTTCCGCCTCAACAGTGACCAGCCCGTGGAATGGGTGCAAGCCTATTTGCCCAATGCGGATGGCATGATTGATGGCGACATCCTTTCTGAAGACCCGCAAGGTGAGGGCTTCTTTCAATTTGCCAATGGCGTGCGCGCCTATGCCATGAGCACCGCGCGCGGGCTGGAAGTAGAAGCTATCTGCGAACAAGGAACCGTGACCGCGCTCAATGATGGCATTGAAATTTTGGTACGCAAACGGGTTCCGATTGATGAGGCAGGGCACTTGAGCCTGGAGAAAGTTGACCTCTTGGAGATAGAGCCGAAAAGCTCGACCCTGGCTCTGATCGAAGATCTTGTCCACGCATTGGATACGGGCGAACCCACACGCGGCGGGCCACAGGTCTCCTATACCAATATGGAGATGATCTTCGCCTTTATCGAGTCCCACCGTCGCGGGGGAGCGCGGGTGAATCTCCCCATTGAGAGTAATCTGCGCCTCCAGCGCAGCACCGCACCGAGAACGCCCAAGTTTTCGGCCTGACCCAACAATTTGCTATGAGCACCTTCCTCGAAGCCGAACTAACTAGAGAGGTAATCTTTCGTGGATAAACCCGTCTACCGAGTCGCTATCATTGGATTAGGGCGCATGGGCAGTACCCTTGATGACGAGCTACCCGCTGGTTCACCCGCTTATTCAATCGCCTCGGCCTGCAAAGCCAGTGACCGGCTGGAAGTTGTTACGGGCGCAGACATTGACCCAGCCAAACGTGAAGCCTTTACCGAGCGCTGGGGTGTAGCGTCAGTTTACGATGATTATCGCACCATGATTCGCCAGGAGAAACCCGATCTGGTCGCTATCTGCACCAGAGGGGATCTGCATGCAGAGATGGCTGTCGGCGTGGCAGAAGAAAATGTGCCGATGATTTTCTGCGAGAAGGCGATTGCCTGTTCGATGCCGGAAGCCGATGCTGTTCTAGAGGCCGTAGGCAGCCGCAACATTCCCTTTAACACAGGGGTACTACGCCGCTTTAACCGCATCTATCACCAGGCGCGCGATATCATCGCTTCGGGTGAGATCGGCGAGGTACGCGGTGCTGTGCACTATGCCCCCACTAATCTCTTGCATGGGCATATCCATTCGCTCGATACGTTGAGCTTTTTGTTGGGTGACCCCAAGGTGACAACCGTCTTGGGCGAACTCTTTCCGCGTGATCTCAAGATTGAGAATAACCGGCTGGACAAAGACCCCGATGGCATTTTTCAAGTGACCTTTGAAAATGGGGTAGAGGCGACGAGTATCCCGGCTGGACCGTGGGAATTTGAGGTGTTAGGAACGTTGGGCAGCGTGCGCGTGTTGAACAATGGCGGGGGAGTACGCCTGCGCAAGGGCACGCCAGAGAAACGCTATGCACATGAAGATACGCCCGTGCCCGCCGTCCCTGTCCACAGCGCCACGCAGTCTTGTTTGGAAGATATTGTGGATGCCTATGAACAAAAGCGGCCCACATTGGGGAATGTGCAAGTCACCCATCACCTAACAGAAGTCTGTATCGCCATTGCCGAGAGTCATCGCCAGGGGCGACGACTTACCTTGCCGCTTGAAAATAGCGACCTCTATATCTTCCATCGCTAGCTTTACGTTGGGCCTGTACGTTAATCTGTGCGCGTTCTCTATGGTGGGCGTATCTCGCTCACCATAGATGCCCTGCGTGATGCGTTAGACCTTTACGCACTGATCGATTGACCTATCTTCAATCCAATTCCATCCATATCCCACGTAATTTGTGTAAAGGAAGGACTTCCCGATGAAACTCGCAACGTACCATCATGGAGCTACCACCCAAGTAGGCGTGGTGGTGGGTGACCGGATTTATGACCTAGCCAAGTGTCTGGCAGCGACCGATGGCGATGTTACGATTGCCGCCAGCACCCTGGCCTTTTTAGCTGGGGGAGATGCGGCTGTGGCTGCGGCACAAAGTGCAATCGAGCATGTGCAGGATGACCCGGCGTTAGTGCAGCCATTGAGCGCGGTAAAGTTGGCCGCGCCGATTCCCTGCCCTGGCAAGTTGCTCTGTCTGGCAGGCAACTATGCAGCCCATATCGAAGAAGGGGGCCGCACATATGTGGGCAAAGAGAAGATGATTCCTCGCTTCTTTTCAAAGCCCTGTTCCACAGTGATCGCCACAGGCGAGGCGATTCGCGTTCCTGCCTCCACGGGTTTTGCCGACTGGGAATTGGAATTAGCTGTGGTCATCGGCAAGAGCGGGCGCGACCTGACCGCAGAGCAAGCCAAGGACTATATTGCGGGCTATACCATCTTCAACGACATTTCTGCTCGCCAACTGAGCTTCCGTCAAAACCTACCCCAACAAGAGGGTGATTACTACTTTGATTGGCTGGTAGGCAAGTGGTTGGATACATTTGGGCCGATGGGTCCGTGGATTACCCTCAACGATGAGGTGCCCCACCCCGACCAACTGGCGATGAAACTCTGGCGCAACGGCGAATTGCAGCAAGATGCCAACACGGGGCAGATGATCTTCTCTCCTGCCGAGGCAATCGCCTTTATCTCCCAGTTTGTGACCCTCAATCCCGGTGATGTCATCAGCACGGGCACGCCAGCGGGTGTGGGTTCCTCGAAGAAACTGCGCCTAAACCCTGGGGATCGGATTCGTGGTGAGATTGAAGGGCTAGGCGTGTTGGAGAACACAGTCGAGGCGTGGTAGGTACGTAATTATCCCCTCGGTTAACTTGGTCTTCTGTACCCTGCCAAGTACAATCAGGGCTATGCAAGAACTTCCACCTGTGGCGCAAGCCCTGACTGAACTCAACATACCCTTCCGGCTCTTTACCCATTCTGGCCCTGTCAATTCTTTAGAGCAAGCTGCTGCCGAACGAGGCCAACAACCTGACCAAGTGGTGCGCAGCTTGCTCTTTCGTTTGGCGGAAGGCGAGTATGCAATGGTGCTGATGGCTGGCCCTGCCCAAGTCTCATGGCGCGCATTGCGCCAGCATGTAGGCCAGTCGCGGTTGACCACTGCCAGCGAAGAAGAAGTGCTATCGGTCACGGGCTATCCCATCGGGGCTGTCGCACCTTTTGGCCTGCGCCAACCTGTGCGCGTGCTTATTGACCACGCACTCTTAGATCAAGATGAAATCTCCTTGGGGTCAGGCATCCGCGGCACTGCGGTCATTCTCAGGACAGCCGACCTGCTCAAAGCGCTGCCCAATGCCGAAGTTGGCAATTTCCACAGGGAGTGACGTATGCAGTTGGAGCAAGTCGTTCCCT
>CAMPHP010000062.1 GCA_946885925.1 uncultured Litorilinea sp. | reverse complement strand
TCTCTATAAAGTTGGGCCAGCAGGAACGCGATACGTTGAGATGACGCCGCTTCCAATAGACGAACCAAGAGGTTCATCTGTTCCCAGCTCAGCCTGCTACCTATATGCGAAAGAGAGTATTCTTCTAGGCACCTGTCCCCTGCTGATCGGATCAGAGTGCCGCAGCCGCGACCAAATTTGAACAGCGCCCCAACAGCCCATTGCGGAGTGCCAATGGCTCGTTGGTAAAGAGGATGCAGACCACTTCTGGCACAGGATCCACCCAAACCACGGTGCCTGTCGCCCCTCCATGCCCAAAAGTTACGGGGGAGGAGAGATCGCCAAAGAAAGCTCGCCCGCCATCAGGCACGCGATGGCCTGGGAGCGTCCAGCCCAGCCCCCACGTTTGGCCCCAGACCATGCCACTCCGGTCTGGATCGAAGGCACGTACAATCGCTGTGGATTGATCACCGATCATAGCGTTGACTGTAGCAGGAGAGAGAATAGAGTTCCCCTCCCATTTGCCCTGATTGAGGAACATTTGGCAAAAGCGGAAATAGTCACTGACCGTAGTAAACATACCCCCCCACGGCGCACCAAAATTCCACCAATACGGGTGATTCCAGCCCCAATCCACCCCGTGCATATCCTCCGGCAAATGGACATGCACAATCCGGCTCTGGTCTAATTCGCCCACGCCCAGACTTGTGTCCTGCATGCGTAGCGGAATGAAGAACTTCTGGCGCAAGAAGTCGGGCAATGCCATCCCGCTAATGCGCTCGACAATCTCGCCCAGCAGCGCAATCCCTGTGCTTTGATATTGGACGCGCGTCCCCGGCGCAAAATCCAGTTCTAGGTCAAAGATACGGCGCACAAATTCGGACAGAGGGGCATGTTGGCGGCGCAACTCCACATTCTCCGGCAGCATATCCGGCAACCCCGATGTGTGGGTCAACAGATGATGGACACGCACATCCTCCTTGCCCCGGTTGCCAAACTCCGGCAGATGGTCAGCCACCCGGTCACTAAGCAGCAACTTCCCCTGTTCCACAAGCAGCATCACCGCCGCTGCTACCACAGGCTTTGTCACCGATGCGACTAGAAAGATACTATCGACTGAAATGGCTGGCTCTGGCTTCTCTGGATATTGCCGGCCCACAGCAAAGGGAGCTACAGCCTTGCTCCCACGCGCAACCAACGCTGCTGCGCCTGGAATTGTCCCATTGGCGGCGGCTTCATCCAACGTGCGATAGAGGCGCTGCAAACGCTCTGGCGCGAACCCGGCTTCTTCCGGCTCATAATAGGCTAGCATGATAGTTCTTTCTAGGCTGGCAGTTTTAAGGCATCTGAAGAAATTATAATGAGGTATACAGATCATACGCAGGAAGATATAGCTCTGTCAATATAACATATTATGGCCCAATCTCCCCCCTTGAGCTTCGGGCTTCGAGGCATGTCTCTGATCAGCGAACTTTTCCACTATAGAAACGTTAAGGAGAAAACACACCACCTACCAAATCTATCTTCCAACTCACGTTCCCACGAAATATGACCCTGACAAGAAAAGCCAATGTGAGCAGGATGCCGAAACCGTACTCGACACCTTCACAATTGTCGAAGTTCCTTGAATTCGTCAGGTAACTAAAACGGCGGGACAGAGCCATTGCCCATCCCGCCGTGTAGTCCTCTGCCACCTTCCTGGAAGGTTATCTTTCCCCTCTTTATATGTCCGTCACGCAACCCAGCGACGCAGAGGAGACCGTTTTGAGGTACTTATAGAGCACGCCCTTCGTCACCTTGGGCGCAGGGGATTGCCACGCAGCGCGGCGACGCGCCAACTCTTCATCACTCACATCCATATTAATCGTGTTGTCCACAGCGTCAATGGTGATGATGTCGCCATCTTGCACCAACCCGATGCCGCCACCCTCATAGGCTTCAGGCGTAATATGACCCACCACAAAGCCATGCGTGCCACCAGAGAAGCGGCCATCGGTGATGAGCGCCACACTCTTGCCAAGCCCCGCACCCATCAGCACCCCGGTAATCGAGAGCATCTCGCGCATCCCAGGACCACCCTTTGGCCCTTCATAGCGGATGACCACCACATCACCGTGGGTGACTTTGCCTCCCTGAATGGCTTCTAGCGTCTCTTCTTCCGAATCAAAGACTTTGGCTGGGCCGCTAAAGCGCTCCCCTTCCTTGCCGGTGATCTTCGCCACCGCGCCTTCAGTCGCCAGGTTGCCATAGAGGATTTGCAGATGGCCGCTCTCCTTAATCGGCTCACTGATGGGGTAGATGACCTTTTGCCCTTCTTTGAGATCAGGCAGTTCCGCCAGGTTTTCAGCCAGCGTCTTGCCAGTGACCGTCAAGCAGTTACCGTGGAGCAACCCCTCCTTAAGCAGCAACTTCTGCACCGCGGGCACACCACCCACGTCATAGAGTTCTTCCATCACATAACGGCCCGATGGCTTTAGGTCTGCCAGGAGCGGCGTGCGGTCGGAGATCTCTTGGAAGTCATCAATCGTCAAAGGCACATCGGCCGCGCGCGCCATCGCCAGCGTATGTAACACAATGTTGGTGGAGCCACCCAGCGCCACCGCCACAGTGATCGCATTTTCAAATGCCTCGCGTGTCAGGATCTGGCTCGGTGTGATGTCCTTTTCCAGCAGGTTCATCAACGCCGCACCCACCTTGTGACACTCCTCGACCTTGTCCGGGCTGGTCGCCGGAATCGAGGAGCTATAGGGCAGGCTCAGTCCCATTGACTCAATGGCCGATGCCATCGTGTTGGCTGTGTACATGCCACCACACGCACCAGCACCAGGGCAAGCATGTTTCAACACGGCCTTGAGTTCTTCCTCGGTAATGTCCTTGGCAAGCCATTGGCCGTATGCCTCGAAAGCCGAGACAATATCGAGTTTCTTGTCGCCCAGATGACCGGGACGAATCGTGCCACCATAGACCACAATGCTGGGCCGATTGACGCGGGCAATGCCCATCACCACACCGGGCATATTCTTATCACAACCGGGGATGGAGACGTTGGCATCATACCATTGCGCGCGCATGACCGTCTCGATAGAGTCAGCAATAATATCGCGCGAGAGCAGCGAAGCCTTCATTCCTTCGGTACCCATCGACATGCCATCACTGACGCCGATGGTGTGGAAGATCAGCCCGATCATCCCTGCATTTTGAATACCCTTCTTCACCTCTCGAGCCAGGCCATTGAGGTGCATGTTACAGGTATTGCCTTCCCAGCCCATGCTGGCGATCCCCACCTGGGGCTTATTCATGTCCTCATCAGTCAACCCAATGCCATAGAGCATGGCCTGGGAGCCGACTTGGGAACGTGTTTGTGTAAAGACCCGGCTGTATTTATTCAAGCCGTTCACGGTTGTCACCGCCATTGCCAGGGTTCTCCTTATTCCTGTTCCTGCAATTAAATAAGATCTAGAATGGATCGGAGCGTGCCGATCCCCATGAATTTACAAATCTGCGTACAAATCCATTGGGTACGCCAAAAATTGGAGGTGCGCGTGCCCAATGGAGATTTTCATCGTTATACTACCGCGGTCGCAGGCTCTGGTGCTTGGGCTTGTTGGCGCTCGGCATCTGTCAGGATAAAGTATTCCACCCCGTCCGACAACGCGATCCAACTTGCTTCAATGATATTGGTGCTTGCTCCCACCGTCGTCCATGTATGCTCGCCATCGGTGCTGTCAATCAATACGCGCACCATTGCCCCTGTGCCGCTTTTACTATCAAGAATGCGAACCTTATAGTCCGTCAGATGCACACTGCTCAAGCGGGGATAAAACTTCTGGATTGCTTTACGCAACGCCAAATTCATGGCATTGACCGGGCCATTGCCTTCAGCCACTTCATGGAAAATCTCATCACCCACTTGTACCTTGACAGTCGCCTCGGAGAAGAGGCCGCGTCCAGAGCGATGCTCCACATTGGCGGTAAAGTCCATCAAAGCAAAGGGCGCTTGATAACCCTTACGCACCCGGCGCAGCAACAACTCCACGCTTGCCTCGGCGCTTTCAAAGGCAAAGCCAGCGTTTTCCATTTCCTTAATCTGCTGTAGGACCTGGCGCTCCTCCTCGCGGCTCATATCGGTCAACCCAAATTCCTTGCGCTTGACCGCAATGTTGTCCTTGCCGCTTAGTTCGCTGACCAAGACACGCGTCTCGTTACCCACCAACGTCGGGTCAATATGCTGGTAGCTCATGACCTGTTTTACCACAGCGTTGACATGGGTCCCCCCCTTGTGGGCAAAGGCACTGCTGCCCACAAAGGGTTGGTGCGAATCGGGGCTAAGATTTGCCAGTTCACTCACATAGCGGCTCAGATCGGTCAACTGGGCCAGCTTCTCTGGAGCCACCAGATCAATCCCCATTTTCAACTGCAAGCCGGGGATGATGCTGACCAAGTTGGCATTGCCGCACCGTTCGCCATAGCCGTTGATCGTCCCTTGAATCTGGGTACAACCCTGGCGCACTGCGGCGAGGGTGTTGGCAACCCCAGTCTCCGAATCATTGTGGGCGTGGATGCCCAGCGTCACATGCGCGGCGGGTGGCGGTGCGCCATCCTCCACCCCAAGCACTTCACGGCGCACCACATCAACAGCCTCTTCAATTTCCCAAGGTAGACAGCCGCCGTTGGTGTCACACAAGACCACGCTACTAGCCCCACCCATAATGGCGGCTTGCAGAGTCGCCAGGGCATACTCCGGGTTGGCCTTAAAGCCATCAAAAAAGTGCTCGGCATCATAGATCACTTCTTTGCCGTGCTGCTTGAGATATTGCACGGTGGCGCGAATCATACGCAGATTTTCTTCCATGCTGGTACGCAGCACTTCCGTCACATGCAATTCCCACGTTTTGCCAAAGATCGTCACCACAGGCGTATTGGCCTGGATCAGTAGTTGCACCTGCGGGTCATCGCCTGGTTCAACGCCCGCCTTACAGGTAGAACCAAAGGCAGCAATCCGTGCATGTTTTAGACTTAATTCGCTCTGTGCCCGCTCGAAGAATTCCATATCTTTGGGGTTAGAACCAGGCCATCCCCCTTCGATGTAGTCCATGCCAAACTCATCCAAACGGCGAGCGATGCGTAATTTATCATCACAGCTCAGCGACACACCCTCTCCCTGGGTGCCATCGCGCAGCGTTGTATCATAAAGGGCAACCCGGCGCGAACCGTTTTGTGCTTTGTGCGCGTCTCTGGATTGTTCCGTTGTCCTAGATCTCATGGCGTTTCTCTCACAATCTCGGCAATATTGTCCAACAGGCGGTCGGGCCAAATTCCGCGGCCCAGATCCTCCTTGCGAAAGCGTCCCGACTTCACCAGCCAACCCTGCATCCCCATCAGTTGTGCCCCACGCACATCAATCTCGATGTCGTCCCCGATCACCGCCACTCGTCCGGGTGGCAGCCCCAGGTCATCTAGCACCATGCGAAAATAGGTCTGGCTTGGTTTGCCAATCACCACCGCACTCGCTTCCGTCGCATATTCCAGCGCCACCACAAATGGCCCTGCGTCAAGGAACAATCCTTCCGCAGCGCGCCAAGAACGCTTTTTGTGGAGGGCCACCAGTTGCGCCCCATTCAACACTGCACGAAACGCCTTATTGAGCCGGGGAAAGGTGAAGCTTGCTCCCATGTCACCGACCACGACAAATTCCGGGTTCTCCTCATCAACTTCCAACCCATCAAACTCCAACTGGGCATCGGGCAACAGCAGAGGATAGTAACTCTGGGCGTTCTGGCTGTGCAGATAGCGTGCCGCGGCATAGGTAGCAGTAAAGAGCTCGTGCTTCTCGATCGAGAAGCCGAGAGCCACCATACGCTCCAACAGGCTGTGACGGCAGTAGATGGTGGTGTTCGTCACAAATCGCAGTGGAATCTTCCGGGCGCGCAAAGACTCAAGAGTCTCTGCTGCGCCCGGTATCACCTCGCTGCCGCGTACTAATACACCATCTATATCGATCAACAAACCGTCGACCGCTGCCAGTACATCGCTCATCGCGTCTACCTCCATCTGGCAAATCCGGTTATTGGTAGATCAACCAGTATTTTGCAACCCTGCGGCGACACCGTTGACAGACAACAGCACCACAGAGCGCAACGCACTGGCATTCGGTGCATCTGGCTGCTCGCGCAACCGCTTTAGCGCCGCTACCTGGATATAATTCATTGGGTCTACATAGGGGTTGCGACGCTTAATGCTGTGTTGCAGCCAGCTTTCATTCTCCAACAACTCCGAATAGCCCGTTACTTCCAACACCACTCGCTTCGTACGTTCGTATTCCGCTTGCAGATCCCCAAAAACCTCCTCACGCGTTGCCGAATCAGTCAACTCGGCATAGAGTGAAGCGATTGCCATATCGCCCTTGCATAACCCCATCTGGACATTGTCCAACACAGTGCGGAAAAAAGGCCAATTTTGATACATTTCGCTCAACTGTGTCAAGCGCTCGGCCCGCTCTTTCTCGCGATTAGCATTATCACGAGCACTGCCATCACCCTTGCTGGCGATGTCCCCCTCTATCCAACTCTCTAATGCCGTCCCCACCCCATACCAACTTGGCAGGTTGACGCGCGATTGCGTCCAGGCAAAGACCCAGGGAATTGCACGGAGGTCAGCGATATCGCGCGATGCCTTGCGCCGCGAGGGGCGCGAACCGATGTTGAGCAGCGAAATATGGTCCAGTGGCGTGGCATCGTGGAGGTATCGCAAGAAGGCATCACTCTCGACCAACTGGCGATACTTCTTATAGGCCCGTTCACTGAGTTGATCCATCACTTCCGCCCAATGGGTCTCTTGCTCATAGTGGGGTCGTCGCCCGCTGGTCAGCATCACAGCATTGATCAACTGCTCCAAATGGCGGTGGGCGATATCCGGGTTTGAATAACGCCCGCTGATCACTTCACCCTGTTCGGTGAGCTTGATACGCCCGCGCACCGACTCTGGCGGTTGGGCCAAGATTGCCCGGTTGGCTGGACCACCGCCACGCCCCACAGTACCACCGCGGCCATGAAAGAGCAGCAGTTTAATTTTGTACTGATCAAAGACCTGTGCCAAGCCTCGTTGCGCCTGGAAGAGCATCCAGTTGGCAATCAGATAGCCACCATCCTTGTTGGAATCGCTATAACCAATCATGATCTGCTGGTGATTATCCAACTTGGCAAGATGCTGAAGATAAGCAGCGTTTTGGAACATCTTAGCCATAATCCGCGGGGCAGCGCGCAAATCTTCAATCGTCTCGAAAAGGGGTACGACCTCTATTTCACCCATCAGCCCTGCATCGCGCGCAAAAAGCAACACTTCAAGCATATGGCTGACCTGGGTGGTCATGCTAATGATATAGGTCTTGATGCTCTCCGGCCCAATAATTTGGCGTGCTCGCCGGATAAGCCGGAAAAGCTCAAGGGTCTCATTCGTCTCTTCACTGAAGTCCAAACGCGAGGTCAGTGGGCGAGGGTTCATGATCTCTCGACTCAGGATAGCAATGCGTTCGGCTTCGGGCATGCGCTCATAATCGGTTGCCAAACCATAACGTGCCAAGACTTCGGCCATGGCGCTACGGTGACGGCTCGAATGTTGCCGGATGTCCAGTGTTGCCAGATGAAAACCAAAGACCTCGACCTGGCGGATGAGCGTTGACAACTGACCGCGCGCAATACGCTCCCCCTTATTTTGGGTCAGACTATCACGAATCAGGCGCAGGTCTGCCAGAAATTCAGTAGCATCACGATAGGCGCGCGGGTTGAGTTTGCGCTCCTTCCAATTCTGCCGGTTCTCGGCGCGAGTCGCCTCAATTCGCCGGAACATCATAATCAATTTCTGGCGATAGGGTTCTTGCTCGAATCGATCCAACACTTCGCGCTCGGAATCCGGGACGAGCATAAAATCGCGCTGCAAACTTTCGATAAATTCTGGACTAAAACCACCCCACTTTAGCCCGGTCGTCAAGTGGTTATAAAGCTCTTCCACCTTACGCTCGTAAAGTTCCAGCACCACATCTTTGTGCGCGCGCAGCGTCTCCTCAGTGGTGGCCACATTCACATAGGGATTGCCATCGCGGTCGCCGCCCACCCACGAGCCATAGCGTAAGAAGACAGGAACGTCGAACTCCTCACCGGGATAGCAATCAGCCAGCGCCTTTTCCATTTCTCGATAGATCCGCGGAAGCAGATCAAAGAGCGTAGTCTCGAAGAAATAAAGACCATTACGCACCTCATCCATCACCGTAGGGGGACGGTCGCGCATCTCATCAGTCTGCCAAAGCAGTACGATATTTTCGCGCAGTTGCTCTTCTTTCTCAGCGCGCTCGCTCGGAATGAGATTTACGATATCCATGTCGCGCAGAATGTTCGCCATCGTCTTAAGCTTAAAGAGCACGCTGCGCCGTTTAGATTCGGTGGGGTGGGCCGTAAAGACGGGAACGATCAATAAGTCATGCAGCAACTCGCGCATCTCATCAGCCTGCACACCTTCGACCTGTAAACGGCGCACGGCATGGGCGATTGTCTCTGACACGAAAATATTGCGCTCATGAGCCACAACGGCCCTTTGACGTAAGATTTGCACACGCTGATTATCTTCGGCCAAATTCACCAATTGGAAATAGGTGCTAAATGCCTTGAGGACAGCCATCGCACGCGCGGGGTCCTCTACGAGGCGCGAGACTAGATTTACAATTTTGCGTTGGGCCGACTGCTCCCCGGCGCGCCAAGCCTTGGCGAGCGCGCGGATCTCTTCTTCGAGGAGGAAGAATTCCTCGCCCTTCTGTTCGATGATGGTCTCACCCAACAAGTTACCTAGGGTGCGAATCCAATAACGCAGTCGGTCCTGTGAGTCGGTTGCCATAGCCCGCCTATCATAGCTAACTTACTATTGTAACAATTTTTCCACGACCAGATCGCCCATCACCTGGGTTCCCACCACCTCATTCCCTGTGTGGGCTACATCCGGCGTACGGACACCTTCGTTTAACACGGCATCCACGGCGCGCTCAATTGCCGCGGCTTCGGTTTCCAGCCCTAAGCTGTGGCGCAGCAGCATGGCGCTGGAGAGAATAGTCGCCAATGGATTAGAAATACCTTGACCTGCAATATCAGGTGCACTGCCATGAATTGGCTCATAAAGCCCCAATGGCAGTTGGCGACTATTCATAATATCACCCAAACTCGCCGAGGGTAACATTCCCATCGAACCGGCTAACATGGAGGCTTCATCTGTGAGAATATCGCCGAATAGATTCTCTGTCACGATGACATCAAAGGTGGCAGGACGACGGATCAAGTGCATTGCCATTGAGTCCACCAACACATGTTCGACTTGCAAACCGGGGTAATCGGCCAAAACCTGATTCGCCACCCGCCGCCATAGACGGCTGGACGCAAGCACATTCGCCTTGTCCACGCTTGCCAATCGCTTGCTGCGCCCCAACGCCATCTCTGCCGCCAGCCGCAACACGCGCTCGATCTCAGGACGTGTATAGAGCATGGTGTCATAGGCTTCAAAGCCTGCTTCACCCGCTTCTTGGCGAGGCCCGAAATAAGCCCCTCCTGTTAGCTCGCGGATAACAACGAGATCAACCCCCTGCAACACCTCTTCCTTGAGCGTGCTGGCGCTAACCAACTGAGGATGAAGCCTTACCGGGCGCACATTGGCAAAAAGATTCAACGCTTTGCGTATCCCCAGCAACCCTCGCTCTGGGCGATCCGTTGCATTAGGATTATCCCACTTAGGACCACCCACCGCACCTAGCAAAATTGCATCGGCAGTGCGACAGGCCTCCACAGTGGCTTCGGGCAAGCTGTTGCCTACCGTATCAATGGCAATGCCACCCATCAACTGCTCATCAAAGTTAAAGCGATGGGAAAACTTCTTGCCGACTGCATCCAGCACCTTACGTGCTTCGGTGGTTACTTCCGGGCCGATACCATCACCAGCGAGAACTACAATTTTGGCTTCCATTCCGCATTTCTTTCGTAGCGTTTAAGTGTGATTTTTATGAACCCCATCCTGGAAGTTGGTTAACCTTCAACAATTAAATCCGGTAAGCACGCTGTCACCCGTGATTCTGTCACTCGCGATTCTGTCACCCTGTAAGGG
>CAMPHP010000061.1 GCA_946885925.1 uncultured Litorilinea sp. | reverse complement strand
GGTGACGAGATTGTGGTCACGCGCCTCGATCATGACGCCAACGTTGCCCCCTGGGTGGCTTTGGCACGCGAGACTGGCGCAT
Source organism: uncultured Litorilinea sp. (assembly GCA_946885925.1). The sequence continues at coordinate 10,048 of CAMPHP010000061.1, read as the reverse complement.
CCCTCCAAGTGGTGGATATAGACTTAGAAACCTGCACGCTTGACCTGGATCATCTCCACTCGTTGATTACCACGCGCACCAAATTGGTCGCAGTAGGTTACGCCAGCAATCTCAGCGGCACGATTAATGATGTCAAGACCATCACCGACTGGGCGCATGAAGCCGGTGCAATGACCTTTATTGACGCTGTACAATATGCACCGCATGGGCTGATCAATGTGAAGGAGATCGGTTGTGACTTTTTGGCGTGCAGCGCCTATAAGTTCTTTGGCCCCCATGTGGGCATTCTCTATGGCAAAGCCGAGCATCTGGCCCGGCTTCATGCCTACAAGGTACGCCCGGCTCCCGACATTGCGCCCGATAAGTGGGAGACAGGAACCAAGAACCATGAGGGGCTGGCAGGGCTGACAGCCGCGGTAGATTACTTGGCAGAAATAGGCTCGGTCTATGGGCGCGCCCTTTTTAGTGCCTCGCGCCGCGAGAAACTGCAATCCGCTTGGGTGGAGATTGAGCGTTACGAGCAGATGCTTATCGAGCGGTTAGTCGGTGGTATCGAGTTGCTCAACCGGGTGCGGGTTTATGGCATCACAAATCGCGCCGACTGGAAATCGCGCGTGCCAACGGTCTCTATCCGCAAAGAAGGCACGACGCCAGAGCAGTTAGCTAAAGCCCTAGCTGCAGAAAATATCTTCGCCTGGAGTGGGAATAGCTATGCGCTGGGTCTGAGCGAGGCATTGGGCGTGGAGGAAAGTGGCGGTCTCTTGCGAGTGGGCCTTGTCCACTACAACACGCTCGATGAAATTGACGAGTGCTTACGCGTTATCGAGAGAGTCTAGGGGAGAAAGGTGTAAGCGCAGGTTGGCTCACACCTTTTCGAAGTGTTCCACATTGAGCACAAAAATCGTAGCCCCACCCATGCGCTTCTCTACCGGCGTGGGGATATGAACTTCGCCTGGCTCCATCACAGGGGGCAGCGGCGTTACATATTGGATGCGATCGGGGCAGCTTTCGCGTATGATGCTCAAGATCTCTTCCACCTTGGCATCCTCTACACCCACAAAGACCGTCGTGTTGCCAATTCGCAAAAAGCCGCCCGACGAGGCAGTCACCGTAGCCGAATAGCCACGCCGCGCCAGTCGATCCAACAAGTTACGGCTATCATCGCTGTTGATGATTGCCATGATTAATTTCATAGAGTCCTCCTTTTGCGCGATGCACCAGCTATCTACCAGAGTGACATGTCATTCCGAGGAGTCTGTGACGAGGAATCCCGCCACTCCTACCAGCAGGGAGACCCTTCCTCGCAGACGCGTCAGGGTGACGAAGACGTACCATTCCCACCCTGAGGCGAGAGATCATTGGGCGCGGACTGCGACGAGGAATCTTGCTCATGTGCGGCAAGCAACTCTTGTATGCGCGCCAGGATCACAGCATGAATCGCCTCTACAGACTGAGTAGCGTCGATAACCAGCCAACGGTCTGGCTGCGCCGCGGCCAATTCCAGATAACCCTCGCGCACCTTCTGGTGGAAGGCTAACGCTTTTTCCTCCATGCGGTTCCATTCTTCGGCAACACCCGACCGCTTCCGCACAAGCCCTTGCTGTACGTCAATATCTAAATAGATGGTCAGATGGGGCACCAAACCGCCCGTGGCATAGTCAGCCAAGAGGTGCAGTTGTTCTAGCACTTGACCATGCCCATAGCCTTGATAGGCCAATGTACTATCGGCATAGCGGTCACACAAAACCCACTTGCCCGCGGCCAACGCGGGGCGGATCACCTGGTCGACAATTTGGGCGCGTGCAGCATTAAAGAGCAATGTCTCGGCACGCGCACTCATATCAGTATGAACGGGGTCAAGTAATAGTGTTCGCACAGCGTTGCCGATGGCTGTACCACCAGGCTCACGAGTGACCAACACGGGCAAGCCTTGGGCTTCAAGCACAGCGGCAAGACGCTGGATCTGTGTCGTCTTGCCGCTGCCTTCTGGCCCCTCGAAGGTTATAAAGAGGGACACGATATTCTACACCTCAAATGAGTACACTGATTCGCGCGATTAGTCTATACGATAGCTGCGTGCTGGCTTGCCTCGATCTAGCTCTAGCTCGTCACGCACTTTACACGTTAGCCCTTAGTGTACCCAATCTCGACCTATTTGCGGAAGATTCGCACCCGGCGATAAGGCTCACGCCCATAGCTATGGCTAATCAGGTTGGCCGCGCGCGCCAGTTGGTGCTGCTGGCTGCGAATGGCTGCTGACCGGGGCATCAACTCGGCATCCGATGCGCCGTTGAGTACCCGCTGAATCCCCTCTTGGGTCTCGCGCATTGCCTCGGTAAAGACATCAATGGGGTCAGTCGGCATATGGAAGATATTCGCCAAAGACTGCTCCATCTGCGTCACCGTATTGCTACGCAAGACGTAGATTGGAATATTCCGTCGTTCTGCATCAACCAGCGGTTGGGGCTGTTGGCGATAATAGTTCTTTAGCGTCATAACCACATCGGCAGCGTTCAGGTTATCAACAATCACAATGGGTACATTGAGACTTGCTGCAGCCGAACGCAAGCGATTCTGGCCGATGCCATAGGGATAGATACGCACAGGCTTGCCTGGCGGCGGTGGCTCTGCACCTTCGGGCCGCGGCTCCTCCTGGAGTTCGCCTATACTACTCCAGTCCGTATCTACCAAATCGTTGCGCCGGCTCCCGCCGTTGCTGGCATGACCGGGGCTGCGGCGCTCGCGGCTATCGCGATAACCGCGCGGTTCACCATACTCCCGCGGTTCGCCATAGCTGCGAGTGTCACCATAACCTCGCGGCTCGCCACCATCGCCATAGTCGCGGTCGCGCCGGCGGCGTCCGCCTCGATCTGGACCCTGCTCTGGGAAGCTGCCGCCTCGATCGGGACCACTGCCCCGCTCGATATGCAACTCACCATCTTCGTCCAAGAAGCGCAATTCTGGCGTCAGCGGGCGACCACGCAAAAGTGCATCCACCGATGCACCCACATCGTGGTGAATCACCATGCGCTGGCGATCCTGAATCTCGATCAGCACGCTAAAGGTGGGTGGTGCTTTGCGCTCCAACACACTCTTTTGTGTACCACGCCGCCGCGCTTCCTCGTCCGAAAGCGTCACCGACTCAATCCCACCGACAAGATCGCTCAAGGTAGGATTCATCAGCAAGTTTTCCAACGAATTACCATGCGCTGTGCCCACTAGTTGGACACCACGCTCGGCAATGGTGCGTGCAGCGATCGCTTCTAATTCTCGCCCGATCTCGTCAATGATAATGACCTGGGGCATGTGGTTTTCCACTGCCTCGATCATCACCTCATGTTGCAACGATGGGTCGGGCACCTGCATCCGTCGCGAACGACCGATAGCGGGGTGCGGAATGTCGCCATCCCCTGCGATTTCGTTACTCGTATCAACAATCACCACGCGCTTCTGGTCGCCGCGCACGCGCGCCGCCTCACGCAGCAGCGTTGTCTTACCGACTCCAGGACGTCCCAAGAGCAGAATGCTCTTGTCACTGGTGACAATGTCTTTAATGATGTCGATGGTACCATAGATGGCTCGTCCCACACGACAGGTCAAGCCGATGATGTCACCACGCCGGTTGCGAATCGCGGAGATACGGTGCAAGGTGCGCTCTATGCCTGCGCGGTTGTCCGCGCCAAAGTCACCGACTTTAGCAATTGCTTGTTGCAGATCCTCGACACTGATCTCCGTCTCGCTCAGGTACGCCTCGCCCGTGCTAAAACGAGCTTCGGGCAGGCGACCTAGATCTAATACCACCTCGATCAAATCCGCCAAGCGATCTTCTGCATGGAGTGCAGTGCGAATACGCTCGGGCAAGATAGCGAGGAGTAATTCTAAATCGTCTGTGATCTGGAGGGTTGTCATAGTGGCGTCGCCATTGGAAGTAGGATCTTCGCCTAATTGATTAGAACTGTCAGATTGTAACTGATTCAAAAGCACGTTACTCATTCTATTGATACTATAAACCTCTCTCTCGGTTGATTTAGTAAGGACGCCGCGAATGTACTGCAACTCGGTACACAACTTACTGTAGACTAATCACTATAGCTAAGCCTGAAGTTAACGGCGTCACAAGGACAATGGCCCTGCCATGTCAGCGGCGAGTTGCACACCTACAACTGGGTAACGATTCATAGTAAGCTCATTGTTCTCACCCATTTGCCTCACCGATCTACTGAATCCATTTACTTTACCTAAGCTCGCAACCTAAGCCCGTAATCTAAGTTTGTAAAGGATTCCCCTGATGTATTGGACGTTACCGCTAGATCTCTAGTTCCTCACGCTCGTTCGGCTCCGGCTCCTTGATACCGGACAGAAAGAAAATGGTTGATCCAACTCGGTACTTCATAACGACCATCTACACACTTCTCGTCTGCAAACTGTTAATACAAACTTCTAACTACAAAACCGCTATCATCAATCGGTGCAGACTGTCCAAGCACGAAAACAGTGCACCGAAGCCGCATTGGCATATTCATTTCACAAGCATATATCTTTAGTACGCAAAAGATCTGCTTGTGTTGCGGATTGGACCGCAGATTGCGCCCTCGTTCCTTCCCAACTTCCAGCCAGCACACGAGGACGGCGTAAAGGCATTCCCGGCGGAGTAGGTAAGATGTAGGGCGAACCGACGATTGGAGCTGTCGGTTTCAAGATCATTGCCGGTTCCAGTGCAGGCTCGCGTATCCACTGCATAACCTGCCTCACCATCTTGGCCCTGTCGGTAATCGGCGCAAAGCCATAGTCTGTCAACAGGGTACCCAATCCGCCGTGATAATCGCAGACACCTACATAAACCGGCTGGTGCACGGCTTGCTGGGCGACGAGCATCAAGCCATGACGTATCAACTGATGCACGACATGGGTGTCAGGGTTGTAAAAATCAGCCCACAATTGCAGCCAATTGCCTCGCTTCCCCTGAACAACCTGCACCGCGCCAACCACATCCTCTTGTTGGTCCAACACATAACTATTGCACGCGCCTGCCTGCCACCATTCCAGAATGGGTGGTTTGGTAGGGGATGCACTATTGCCCCCCTCAGCCATTTGCACGCTCTGGGGCACGGTGCGCGCATAAAGCCGCCGCAAGGCCCATTCATCGGCCTTGCGTTGAGGGCGGATTTCAGTGGTCGTGGGATGCGGGTGGGCAGTTAATTCATGGCGCGCCAAACGCCAGATGCTTTGACGGGTATAGGTGCGAAAACCAACATGGCTAAAAGTATTGACCGGCAAAGGCTGGTCAGGCACATCTACATAAATACGCGCGATTTGTTGTTGCGCAGCAACAGCATTGTAATAAGCCAGCAACTTCTCCCAAATAACAGGATGCCCATGCGCGGTTTCTAGCCCGGGCGCAAGGCGGGTAATCTCCGCTTCCGGTCGTCCTGGGCGTTTTTGCACTTGCAAATAGCCGATGCCTACTAGCCCATGACCTTGCTGCCGCAAGACGTAGGTAGTGACCTTGGCATCATTCCAGGGAATAATTGCCGAAAGCGACGCCCAAATCGCAGATTGAGGTTGCAGCAAAGCCTGAACAGCGTTCAGCCTTGTTGATTGGCGACCCAAACGTTGGATCAGAACAATGTCACCAAATTGGAACGGGCGAATCACCGACTGGTTTACTCCTGGCGAGACAAGCGCTATGCCTGTCTCTGTATTTGAGTACCTAGTATTTGAGTACCTGTTAATTTACGGCTAAACAGCTTACATTTTACTGTAAATAGAGACGTAAAGCAAGTAACCTTAGATACATACTATTATGTTAATTTATTGTTAACAAACTGAGCAGATTTTTGGGGAAATGCATGGCGATGTTAGCCCATTGCTAAGATTTAGCGGCGCAAATGGGGAAAACTGTGGATAACCTTGGGGATAACTTGTATAAAAGTGGATAACTCTACAATAACGATGTCAAGATTGGCTGGTGCTGGATCAACAATTGGCTATGAGAATTACGGTTTGACCTTCTTTCAGTTTTGTAAAACATTCCCGAAGCAGATTTGTCTCACTGCATAGAAGTCTCTCTGCCACTTCGGAGAGATGGCCTGCGCCCCTGGGCGCGGCATGACAAAACACGTTGGTTTGTCATGCCGAACGAAAAGATCCTACGGTACTGTCAACCCCCACACGGCAAGCGACATGCCGATCGGTCGAAAGCCGAGGCCACGATAGAGTTTTTGCGAGCGGCTGTTATTGATCTGCGTATTCAGCACAAACACGTCAAAATCGCGAGCAGCATACTGAATTGCCTCGCTCAACAAAGCGCGCCCAATGCCACGCCCCTGGTACTCCGGATGCACTGCCAAGCGCGCCAATTGTGCTTCGCTGCGGCTGTTGGCGCAAATTGCGGTGTATCCCACCAACGTCCCCTCCCACCACGCCAGTTCAATACGCCCGCGCATGAGCAGTTCAAACAAGTCACGACGCCCAAAGTGCCAAAGGGGATCAAAGGTAAGCGCATCCAGCTCGGCTAACTCATCCAGTTGCTCAGGTCGCAATGAGCTAAAAGTGAGTTCAGGTGGCGGTGGTGGTAATGTATGCAAGCGGCTACGCAGGCGATCTAGCTGGTAAAACTGCACCGCTTCCACTTGTGTAAAGCCTGCTTCACTCAGTGCGGTCGAGAGCCAATGCTCGGCCCCATAGCAGAGATATTGAATTGCGTGTGGATGGTTCGCCTGGGCGCGTACCACAACTTCCAGCAAGCGCCCTAATTCCTGTTGTGGCGGGTGGTTGTGATGAAAGGCAACGGCGCGTACATGGGCACGGGTGGGTGCGTTGCTGGGCATGGTCTCCGGGCGTTCTTCAACTTGCACACCCACAAAGCCCCATATCCTGCCTAGATCCTCGCCAAAGACCGTGGTGCCACTTGACACGAGGCCGGACAAATCCTCCAGCCCCATGTCCACATAACGATAATATGCACTTTGCAAGAGTTGGTTAATGCCAGCAAGATGCCCCAGCGTAGCCTTATAAAGCGGCATGGTGTTCAAGGTCGCTCCAGCACCTTGCGATTGCCGTAGAGTTGTTCATAGTACTGCTTGAACTCGCCACTACGAATCGGTTCCCACCACCAACGATTCTCCACGTACCACCGTACCGTGGTACGGATTGCCTCTTCATGGGTATAGTCTGGCTCCCAGCCCAACGTCATCAACTTTTGCACATCCAAACAATAGCGGCGGTCATGGCCCAAGCGATCTTCCACATGGCGGATCAGGCTGGTTGGTTTGCCCAACTCGTCAAGCAAAATCTTGATCATCTCCAGGTTGGTCATTTCGGTGCCGGTGCCAACGTTGTACGTTTCGCCAATTGTTCCTTGGCGTAAAATCAGGTCAATTGCCTGGCAATGATCGAGCACAAACTGGTAATCGCGGCGCTGCTGTCCATCACCATAGACAGGCAGAGGCAGGTCATTGAGTGCATTGGTAACAAAGAGCGGAACCGCTTTTTCGGGGTATTGATAAGGCCCGATGTTGTTGGCTCCGCGGCTGATGGTAATGGGCAAACCATAGGTAATAAAGTAGGAGTTGACAAAGTGATCACCCCCGGCTTTGCTGGCTGCATAGGGGCTGCGTGGGGCTAGATTATCGCTCTCTTTGCTGCGATGCTCCCCCTCAATATGCCCATAAACCTCGTCGGTGCTGATTTGATGATAGCGTAAATTGCCTGCCTTGCGTGCGGCTTCCAGCAAAACATAGGTGCCATAGACATCGGTTTGGATAAAAGCATCCGGGTTGAGGATGCTGCGATCTACGTGGGTTTCGGCGGCAAAGTTGACAATCGTGTCAATGTCATGCTCAGCAAGCACGTTGCTGACGCGGTTTGAATCACAGATGTCACCCTGGGCAAAGGCAAAGCGACCACCAAAGTTTGCCTCCAGATCTTGCAGATTCTCCAGCCGTCCGGCATAGGTCAACTTGTCGTAGACAACAATGTGCAGGCCGGTGTACTTCTCCAGCATCCAGCGGGCAAAATTTGAACCGATGAAACCAGCACCGCCAGTTACGAGAAGCCTTTGCATACGTGTTTCTCCTTTATAATCCGCCTCAATCATGTACTGCTATCATCTGCCGCAATAACCCGCTGTTATAATCCACTGCACTGACGGCCTGATCCTCGCTCACGGCGTTCGGCCAAACGACGCCTGCGCCCAGGCTGGCGATAGGTCGGCAGTGGGAAATCAACCGACAAGGTTAAAGTTGTTGTTTTGGCTAATGGTGGCAGCAGTTGTGCACTTATGCCAGGAGCCGGAGCGGCAGACCAGGCCCAACGCCAGCGTGCGCGCTCGTCGCCGCTGCCATTCGCCGCCCAAAAGCCGATTTCGTTATCTAACAAAGCCCGCGTCGCCCGGATGACCCGGTCCAATCGCTGCCAGTGTTCAATCATCTGTGGCTGGCTGCGGTCGGTAAAAGACATTACCGGAGCCAGCGGCAAATCGCCTTGACGCAAGTGGTTACGCAAATCCAGGTAATGGGGCCGGAAATCTTCTTGCCAGAACGCCTCGGCAGTTTGGAACGAGGGCAGCAGGGCATCAATACAAAAGAGAATATGCACCGTCGTCACTCGTTCACTGATTTGCAACAGGCGATTGGTCTGAAGCAGGGATAAATCAAAATAGGCAGAGGCATCGAAGTGATGCCATGCGCCATAGGCGCTACGCAAACGGCGCAGCCGGTCTGCCACAGCCATCAGCATCTGTGCTGCCGATTGCGCTTCATTCTCCACTGTGCCCGACGAAACGTGATACATCTGTACCACGGGATCTTGCTGTACAAGCGAGCGCATTGGGCGGGGAAGCTCCATGCGCCGGTGTGTATGCCGGATGGTAGCGGCTAGCGCGGGGGCCGAGCCGAGCCCAACCGGATCATGGGGGGATGAAGTATAGATTTCGTTTGATAACGGACGTAGAGTCCTACCAGCAGTAGACGTCACCGCTTCTCCTCTTGAACGCAATACACTGTCACACTGGGGGCCGGAACGCCGCCATCTGTGGCGGCACTGCCAGCAGGGCTTGTCCTGGTAAGGAATGCTGGCGTTCTTGATAATGCCAGCAGGGATGCTGGCGCTCCGGTCTATGCCCCTATCCTGCAATGTACCTCTTACAGCAGCCCCACCTTCGAATTATCGCCTAGTGTCATTTTATACGCCTTGGGCTTGATGGGGCTATAGGTAATCTCAACCTCGCGACCGATAATACTATCTTGAATACGGCTGGGCACATCACAAATATGGCTGTTGTCCAACACGATGCTATGTTCAATCTCGCTGTTTTCGACCACCGTATGATCGTGGATACTGGTGAAAGGGCCGACATAGCTGTTGACAATGCGGCACTCCTTGCCAATGATGGCTGGCCCACGCACAACACTATTGATGATCTCTGCGCCTGCCTCCACCGTCACCAAATGATCGATCTTGCTATCGCGGTCTACATAGCCACTTACCTGATAGCTGATTTCAGTCAAGACCCGGTCGTTCGCAGCCAGCATATCCGCCGACTTGCCTGTGTCAATCCACCAGCCGTTATGAATATAAGGAAAGACACGACGCCCATGATCTACCAACCATTGGATGGCGTCGGTAATCTCCAACTCACCCCGCCAACTTGGTTTGATGGCATTGACTGCTTCGAAAATATGTTTATCAAACATATAAATGCCCACCAGCGCCAGATTGCTGAGTGGTGCACGCGGCTTCTCGACCAAACGCACGATCTGCTGCCGCTCGTCCAACTGCGCCACACCATAATGCTGTGGTTCATCCACCTCCGTCAATACGATCTGGCTATTCCAGTCGCTATCGGCAAATTGGCGGATGAGCGGGCTGATCCCACCCTGGATCACATTATCACCCAGAAACATGACAAAGCGATCATCGCCCAAAAAGTCTTGGCTAATCTTGACGGCATGGGCAAGACCCAAAGGTGCTGCCTGGGGAATAAAGGTAATATTCACCCCCCACTGGCTACCCGGCCCCACCGCTTGACGAATCTCCTCACCTGTAT